>DASZZK010000365.1:0-5715 GCA_035544975.1 Casimicrobiaceae bacterium
CCGCGTTTGCCGGTCGCATCCGCGAATGGTTGAAGAGTCTGCGCAAGCGCAACGTCTCGGTCGTGTTCGCCACCCAATCGCTCGCCGACGTGCAGCGCTCGACCATTGCGCCGGCGATCATCGAGAGTTGCGCGAGCCGCATCTTCCTGCCCAATCCGCAGGCAATTGAGCCGCAGCTCACGGCGATCTATGAAGGCTTCGGCCTTAACGACCGTCAGATCACCATCGTCGCCCAAGCACAACCGAAGCGCGACTACTACTACCAGTCGCGGCTCGGAAACCGGCTCTTCGATCTCGGCTTGGGTCCCGTGGCGCTCGCCTTCGCCGGAACCTCAACGCCGGAAGACCAGCGCGCCATCGATCGCGTACTGGAGGCCGCCGGCGCGACGGGTTTCCCCGCCGCATGGCTGCGCGATCGCGGCCTCGCTTGGGCGGCCGACTTGTTGCAACAGCATTCATCTGCGCAGGAGAACTGAACATGAAGACTCGCATCGGTGCGTTGGTATTCGCGGTTTCACTACTAGCGGCCACACCTTCCAAGGCCCAACTCATAGTGTTTGACCCCTCGAACTTTGTCGAGAACGCGCTCACCGCGGCGCGGAGCTTGGAGGAGATCAACAACCAGATCCTGCAACTCCAGAACGAGGCCAAGATGTTGGTCAACGAGGCGCGCAATCTGACCACCTTGCCGTTCAATATCGTCAGCCAATTGCGCGCCGCGCTCTCGTTGACCTCGCAGCTCATTGCGCAGGCGCAGGGCATTGCCTATCAGCTCGGCCAGGCCCAGTCGCAGTTCACCCGCTTCTACCCGATCGCCTACGGCGGCAACACATCAGGCGCCAGCATGGCGACCGACGCGCTGCAGCGATGGGTGCATTCGCTGCAAGCGCTGCAAACGACCGTCAGCATGCAAGCACAGGCTTCGCAGAACCTGGCGGTCGATGAGAACTCGCTGGCGGTCCTCGTCCAACAGAGCCAGGGAGCCATCGGTATCTTGCAGGCCACGCAAGCGACCAATCAGCTTCTCGCCTTGCAGTCGCGGCAGAGCATCCAAGAACAGCAATTGCGCTTGACGCAAGACCGCAGCGCCGCGCTGGAGCAGGCACGTACGGTAGCAGCGGAAGCACGGTCACGCGAAGTGCGCCGTCGTTTTGTGGGCAACGGCACGCAATATACGCCGCAGCCGATCACCTTCTACGGCTACTGACGTGGCTGCGCGCTTACCCGTCCACCGCGCGACGGCGAGTCTCATCGCGACCCTCGTCGCCGCTCTTGCCCTTGCGGCTTGCGGCGATCAAGCACCGAGTGGCACGACGGAGTTGCTCGCCCGCGATCCCCAGCGACTGCAGGTCGTATTGCGACAATGCCGCGCCGATCCCGCACCGAGCGACGACAAGCTCTGCCGGGCAGCAAGCGAAGCATGGCGCCGACGCTTCTTTGACAACGAAAGACCGCATCCATCGCCGTCATCGGCGCTGCGCTCGCCGGTGGCCCCGTCACCGTCCGCGATACAACCCACGCCGTGGATGGCGGGAACATGAACGATCTCGGCGTCATCGACCGTTACCTGAACGTATTCTCGCAATACATCGATTCGGGGTTTGGTCTGCTCGGGCACGAGGTCGCCTTTCTCACCGCTACGCTGGTGGTGATCGACATGGTGCTCTCCGGGCTCTTCTGGGCCATGGGCGGTAGCGAAGATGTGATCGCCAAGCTGATCAAGAAGATTCTCTACGTCGGCGCCTTCGCTTTCATCATCACCAACTTCAATGCGCTCTCCAGCATCCTCTTTCGTTCCTTCGCCGGTCTCGGGCTCGTGGCCTCCGGATCCACGCTGACGTCGGCGCAATTCCTGCAGCCCGGGCGACTCGCCGGCATCGGCGTCGACGCGGGGCACCCGATCCTGACCCAAATCGGCGAACTGGCCGGCTTTCCGGGCGTGTTCCTGAACCTCGACAGTATCGTCGTATTGTTCCTGGCCTGGCTCGTCGTGCTGGTCAGCTTCTTCGTGCTCGCCGTGCAACTTTTTGTGACCCTAATCGAGTTCAAGCTCACCACACTCGCCGGTTTCGTGCTCGTTCCCTTCGCGCTTTGGAATCGCACGGCGTTTCTCGCCGAGCGGGTGCTGGGCAACGTCGTCTCGTCCGGCGTGAAGGTGCTCGTTCTCGCCGTGATCGTCGGCATCGGCAGCAACCTCTTCGCTGAGTTTCACGGCGCGATTGGAACCGAACCCTCCATCGACCAGGCGTTGGCGGTCATGCTGGCCGCGCTCTCCTTGTTGGGCCTCGGCATCTTCGGCCCTGGCATCGCCATCGGCTTGGTCTCGGGCGCGCCGCAATTGGGTGCCGGGGCAGCCGCGGGAACCGTACTGGCCGGTGCGGGTCTCGCGGTCGCGGGTGGGGCGGCGATCGCCGGTGGCGCCCGACTCGCCGCCAGCGGCGGCGGTGCAGCACTACGCTCCGCCACCACGCTTGCCGGCGGCGCGCGCGCGGCCTATGCCGAAGGCAAAGCCGCATCCGGCGCGAGCGGGATGCGCGCGACCGCGGCAGGCTTCGCCAACGTGGCGCGCAGCGGCTGGGATGGACTCGCGCGGCGCGGGGAAGGGCGCAGCAATGCCGATGGCTCATCCTCCTCGCCTGACGCTACAGCAACGTCGGGTGGACCTGGGTCCGGCGAGCGCGACGCAACCGCGGATCGTCCGCCCGCGTGGGCGCAGCGCCTGCATCGTCGGCAACAGCTGACCCAAGGCGCATCGACCGCGGCCCACGTGCTGCGCTCCTCCGATCATGGTGGAGGTGGGGCGAGCCCACGGCTGGGTCAGGAAGAAGGGAACTGACCCATGTTCTTTCGCCGCCCGCAACTGCGCTACTCCGAAACGAGCGAACCGGTGACGCCCTACCAGGCCGCAGCCCAGGCTTGGGACGAGCGCATCGGCAGTGCGCGGGTGCAGGCGCGCAACTGGCGCCTGATGGCATTCGGCTGCCTCGGGCTCGCAATGGTGATGTCCGGCGCGCTCATTTGGCGCGCCGGCCAGTCGATCGTCACGCCGTATGTGATCGAGGTCGATACGGCCGGACAGGTACGCGCGGTCGGCGAGGCCGCCACACCGTACCACCCAACCGATGCGCAGATCGCGTTTCACCTGGCGCATTTCGTAGCCAACGTGCGCTCGCTCGCCATCGATCCGGTCATCGTGCGCCAAAGCTGGCTCCAGGCCTACGACTACTCGACCGACCAAGGCGCAGCGACGCTCAACGAATACGCGCGGGCCAGCGATCCGTTCAGTCGCATCGGCCAGATGTCCATTGCGGTCGAGATCACCAGTGTCGTGCGTGCCAGCGACAGTTCATTCCAGGTGCGCTGGATCGAGCGCAGCTATGCGCATGGCGCGCTGTCCGGGACCGAGCGCTGGACCGCCATTCTGTCGATCGTGATTCAGTCGCCGCGCACCGAGGAGCGGCTGCGCCGCAATCCGCTCGGCATCTACGTCAACGGATTGAGTTGGAGCAAGGAGCTTGGCTCAACCAACGAGGGCAAAGGATCATGAAGACCGATACGCTGCTTGATGCGCTTGCATTTGCGCTAGTACTGACCGTCGGCGGCTGCGCCACGCCGAAGCCGCCACCCGAAATCACGCTTGATGCGCCGATTCAAGCGCAACCGCTGCCGGACCCGCCGAAGCCCGTTACCGTCGTCGCCGTGCCGCAGCCGTTGCCATTGCCTGGCCAGTTGAAACCGCTTGATGCCGAGCCATCACGACCGCTCGAATCAACCGACCCGCGCGAGCGCGTTACGCAGGCGAATCAGGAAGCGCGCGTACCACCCACGCGCGAGGGCTATCTCAACGCGGTTCAGGTCTGGCCCTACACCGAGGGCGCGCTGTATCAGGTCTTCGCGAGTCCGGGCCGCGTCACCGACATCGTGCTGCAGGAAGGTGAGGAACTGGTGACGGTTTCCGCTGGCGACACCGTGCGCTGGATCGTCGGCGACACCACGAGCGCGACCGGCGCCGCGCAGCGCGTGCATGTCCTGGTTAAACCGGTGCGCGCCAACCTCAAGACCAATCTCGTCATCGCGACCAGTCGCCGCATTTATCTCATCGAGCTCACCGCAACCACGGATACATGGATGGCTTCGGTGTCGTGGGACTATCCACGGGACCGTCTCACCGCATTGAAGAACCAGGCGCAGCGCGCCGAAGCGGCTGCCCCCGCCGCCCAGGGCATTGCGCTTGAACGGTTGAGTTTCCGTTACGAAATCACCGGCGACACGCCGTCGTGGCGACCGCTGCGCGCGTTCGACGATGGCGAGCGGGTCTACATCCAGTTTCCGCCGGGTATCGCCCAAGGCGAGCTGCCGCCGGTCTTCGTGGTCGGCATCAGCGGCACGGCCGAACTGGTCAACTACCGCTACCGCGCGCCGTACTACATCGTCGATCGGTTGTTCGGTGCGGCCGAACTGCGCCTGGGCCGCGAGAAGGCGCAAGTAGTGCGCATCAATCGCACCGACGGCATCAAGCGCGGCGGCAATTCATGACCGAGCCCAAGGTCGATCCGGCGACTCTGGCACTGCGCGCGCCGCCACGTCCGGTCACGCGCTTGAATCGCCGCACGCTCACGCTCGTCGTCGGGGTACTTGCGGCTGCGGTCTTGGGCGCTACTTTGTGGTCGCTTCAAGCGGGTCGGCACATCCCGCGAGAATTGCCAACGGAGCTGCACAATGTCGAGCGTGTCACTCGCGCTGAAGGCCTGGACCAATTGCCGCAAGACTACTCAAAGTTGCCGGCACGCGCAGCTTTGGCACCGACGTCACCCGCACCGCCCGTACTCGGCAGCCCATTACCGGGGGATCTCGGTGGCCCGATCTTGCGCGCCGAACGGATGGGCTTGCTCGGCGCCGGCAGCTTAAGTGCCCCCGCTACGTCGTTACGTGCCGATCCAGTTGAGGACGCGGCGCGAGTTGAACGGATCAATCGTCAGCGCGAAGCCGAGGAGGCGGCGAAGGCGCCGCTTTTCTTTCGCGGAAGCACCCGCAGAGAAGGAGCGCCCGCTTCCGTTAGGCCCGCAGCTACTGGGCCGCATCCAATAACTCCCGAGTCGCCGACTGCGGCGAGCAATGCAACGGGTAGTACGAATCAGACGAACGGACAGAACATGCAGGACCAAAAGCGAGCGTTTGTGGACCGTGCGTCCGAGGCGGCAACGCGATCCACGCACGCTGTACTGTCGCCGGTCTCTCCGTATCAGGTGATGGCCGGCACGATCATTCCCGCCGCCCTTGTCACCGGCATCAATTCCGATCTTCCGGGGCAAGTGATCGCAACCGTAACCGAGGCAGTCTATGATTCCGCGACAGGCGGGCACTTGCTGATCCCGCAGGGTTCGCGTCTGCTCGGTCAATACGATAGCCAGGTCGCCTTTGGGCAGCGGCGCGTGCTGCTTGTTTGGACACGCCTCGTGCTGCCCGACGCGTCATCCATCACGCTCGATCGTCTGCCGGGTGTCGACCCTGCTGGCTACACGGGCCTTGAGGATGACGTGGATTGGCACTGGAAGCAGTTACTCGCCGGCGCCGCGCTGTCGACCTTGATAGGAGTAGGCGCCGCGCTTGCCGCGCCGGACCGTGGTAACGGCCAAAGCCAAGTCGTCGTCGCCACGCGTGGCAGTCTGCAGGACACGATCAACCAAGTCGGGCAGGAGCTGACCCGGCGCAACC
>DASZZK010000366.1:0-2653 GCA_035544975.1 Casimicrobiaceae bacterium
GATTTCGATATCGCCGTGATAAGCATCCGCATGGCGCAGCAGCGCGGAGATCAAAAGCGGCATCTGCATCATGTTGCCGTACATGGATCTTCCCTCGGATTCTTGGAGTGGAACCACCTGTTTCCGCGTACTTTACGACGAAACCGCGATTTTGGATTCCTGCGATAATGAGTGCCCGGGTCGGGTCCAATCTTTTGCATCCATGATCGTCGCCGCTGTCGTCACCTTGTGTGCGCTGGTCGGCCTGATATTTCTGGTTCAGGCCCGTCGCCGCTTCCGCCGCCGGCGCTTCGGATCCTGCACGCTGCACGGCCTGTCGTCGCTGGTATTTTTTCTGGCCGCGGCATGCGCCGCTTTGCTGGGTTTCGATCTCCTGAGCTACGAGCGCCTGACACGGGAGCAGCCGGCGCTCGAAGCCCAATTTACCCGCGTCGGCGACCAGCAGTTCGACGTGGCATTGACCTACCCGTCAGGCGTTACCCAGCGTTATGTGCTGCGCGGCGACGATTGGCAAGTCGACGCGCGGGTTCTCAAGTGGCACGGCGCGGCCAATGTGCTGGGCTTTGACACCGCTTACCGGCTGGAGCGCATCGGCGGCCGCTATGCGGACATCGAACGCGAGCGCAACGCGACACGCACCGTGTACGCATTGAATCCTTCGCAGCAGGTCGACGTCTGGACGCTCCTTCAGCGTTATCACCATTACCTGCCGTGGGTCGACACGCTCTATGGCAGCGCCACCTTCATGCCGATGGCCGATGGTGCGCGCTACGAAGTCAAAGTCTCGCAGAGCGGCCTGATCGCGAGGCCGCTCAACCTCGGCGCGCGGCAGGCAGTGGGTGCCTGGCATTAGAGATTCGCGGCCAGGCGTCTGCGGGCGTCGTCGACGCTGATCGCGGTCCGCCGCGCAAAGTCATCGAGCTGGTCCTCGCCGATCTTGCCCACCGCAAAATAGGTCGCGTCCGGATGCGCAAGATAAAATCCCGACACCGATGCCGCCGGCAGCATGGCGTAACTCTCGGTGACCGTCATGCCGATCTTCGGCCCCTGCAACAGCGCGAAGAGCGGCCCCTTGACCTCGTGATCGGGGCACGCGGGATAGCCGGGCGCGGGCCTGACCCCCCGGTATTCCTCGCGGATCATGGCCGAGGTGTCGAGTGTCTCGTCGCTGGCGTAGCCCCAGTATTCGCGGCGCACCTTCTGATGCAGCCATTCGGCAAAGGCTTCGGCCAGGCGGTCGGCAATCGCCTTCAGCATGATCGCGCTGTAGTCGTCTTTTTTTGATTCGAATTCGGCGAGCTTTTTCTCGATGCCCAATCCAGCAGTGACGGCAAAGGCGCCGATGTAATCGCCGACACCGGAATCCGCGGGCGCAACGAAGTCGGACAGACAGTAATTGGGCTTTCCCGACGGCCGCAGATTTTGCTGGCGCAGACTGCGCCAGGTCAACGCGACGACGGTGCGGGCCGCATCGCCGTAGAGCTCGATGTCGTCGCCGACCGAGGCGGCCGGCATGAGCGCGATCACTCCGTTGGCGGTGAGCCAGCGGCCGGCGACCACGCGCTCGAGCATCTGTTTTCCTTCGGCGTAGACGCTGCGCGCCGCCTCGCCGACCACGGCATCCTCGAGGATTGCCGGATACGGGCCCGACAGCTCCCAGGTCTGGAAGAACGGGCCCCAGTCGATGTACCTGGCGAGCTCGGCGAGATCGGCGTTCCGAACTTCGCGGCGGCCGAGAAGCGCAGGCTTGGGCGGCGTGTAATGCTGCCAATCCGCCTTGAACGCGTTGGCGCGCGCCGCGGCAAGCGATAGCAGCGCGGGGCCCTTCTTGTTCGCGTGCTGCACACGAATCTTGTCGTAATCGCTGGCAACTTCGGCGACGTAGGCGGCCCGAAGCTCGTCGGACAGCAGATTGCTTGCCACGCCGACCGCGCGCGACGCGTCGGGGACATAGACCGTGACGCCTCCGTAGTTGGGCGCAATCTTGACCGCGGTATGCACGCGCGAGGTCGTCGCCCCGCCGATTAACAGAGGAAGGCTCATACCGAGCCGCTGCATTTCGTGGGCCACGTGCGCCATTTCCTCGAGCGACGGCGTGATGAGCCCGGAAAGTCCCACGATATCGGCGTTGTTCTCGCGAGCGGTATCGAGAATCTTTTTTGCCGGCACCATGACGCCGAGATCGATCACCGCGAAGTTGTTGCACTGAAGCACCACGCCGACGATGTTCTTGCCGATGTCGTGCACGTCGCCCTTGACCGTGGCCATGACGATCGTGCCCTTCGGCTTAGCCGCCACGCCGGATCTAGCCTTCTCGGCTTCGATGTAGGGAATGAGGTGCGCGACCGCCTGCTTCATCACCCGCGCGCTCTTGACCACCTGCGGCAGAAACATCTTGCCCGCGCCGAAAAGGTCGCCGACGACGTTCATGCCCGCCATCAAGGGTCCCTCGATCACCTGGATAGGCTTGCCGCCGCGCTGCTCGACGTTTTGCCGCGCTTCCTCGGTATCGCGGACGATGAAGCTGGTGATGCCTCTGACCAGCGCGTGCGAGAGCCGGTCTTCGACGCTTTCGTTGCGCCACGCAAGGTCTTCGGTGACCTGCTTTGCCTTCGATTTGTACGTCTCCGCGAACGTCACCAGGCGCTCGGTG
>DASZZK010000367.1:0-3951 GCA_035544975.1 Casimicrobiaceae bacterium
GCCTGCCAGGTTTCCTCGGCGTGCTGCTTGTATGCATTCACGCCGAGCAGGCCGAAGCGCATGTCGCTTTGAACAGATTGCGCGTCGCCGTTCTCGCGAACGACGATATCGTGTGAGCCGATCGGCAAGCCGTCGACGGTGACGTCGAAGTGCCACTCGCGGGCGGATGCCGGGATGGCGGCCTGCAGCCCGAGCTGCAGCGGCAGGATGGCTAGCAAGGCTCTTGTGCGAGCCGTGTGTCGCCCGCACCTACGAAGAGCCCGTCCGGGAACCCCGGGCATACAGGGGTTCAACCAGGCATCCACCCACGCGGCAAGTGCGATCCGAACGCAGCGCATGGGCATTGGAGTCGGAAACCACGCCGATGGTTGCGATCCGTCGCGCGAAGAGGCCATCGGGCTTAACATAATCGATGACATCGAGCGAGCGCAATAGCCATGACTCATGACCTCATTCCACTTCTCAGCCAATATGGCCTGGCGATAGTATTCGCCAACGTGCTGATCGAGCAGATCGGTGTTCCGGTGCCCGCGATCCCCACGCTGGTCATCGCCGGCGCGCTCGCCGCCGAAGGGAAGCTTTCGGGGCCTTTGGTGTTCGCGGTCGCCATCGCGGCGTGCTCGCTTGCCGATGTCGCGTGGTACCTCGCTGGCCGACGCTTCGGGAACGGCGTCATGAAGATGCTGTGCCGGATTTCACTGACGCCTGACTTTTGTGTAAGCGAAACCCAGGCCCGCTTCGAGCGTTGGGGCGTGAACGCCCTGGTGATTGCGAAGTTCGTTCCCGGCCTGGCGACCATCGCGCCGCCGCTGGCGGGCGCCACGCGCATCGGCTGGCCGCAGTTTCTGGTTTTCAACACCTTGGGCGCGACCCTCTGGGTGGGCGCCGGTCTCGGCGGCGGGATGTTGCTCGGGCCGCAAATGGAATGGCTCCTTACGCGGCTGGATGCCATAGGAAGCGTGGCCATCGTCATCATCGTAGCGCTGTTGGCAGCGTATATCGCGTTCAAATGGTGGGAGCGGCGCCGCTTTTTCACGATGCTGCGCATGGCGCGAATCGGAGTGGATGAACTGTATCGTCTCATCGATGCTGGGCTAAAACCGGTGATCGTCGACGTCAGGTCCCCGACGGCCCGTGCGCTCGAGCCGCGGCGGATTCCCGGAGCGCTGCACGTGCCGCTCCACGCCGTCGATCACCACGTCAAGGACCTGCCGCGCGACCGCGAGATCATCCTCTACTGCACGTGCCCGAACGAGGCGTCCGCGGCGCAAGTCGCCAAGATCCTCATGAACAGCGGCTTCGCGAAGGTGCGCCCGCTGCATGGGGGCCTCGACGCATGGATTGAAGCCGGCTACGAGGTCGAGGACCTGCCTGCGGCAGAGGCCATCGTGGTGGTTTCCGCACCCTCTGAAAATGCGGGCAAAGCCTGACCCCGGCAGAACGTCTTATCCTGTGAACCTTATCAGGACGCTAGCGCTCAAACATGTCGAGTCCGCCGCGATTGTGTATAAAGACCGTACGCTTGCCTGATAAAAAGTTATTAGGGAGCACCATCATGCGCAAACTAATGACCCTCGGGCTCGCCTCGCTCCTCGTGGCGATTCCTTTCGCGACCTCAGCCCAGGAAGCCTTTACGATGCGCAGCGTCAACGTACGTGCCGGCCCCGATACTTCCTATCCGGCGGTCGCGACGCTGGGCGGGGGCGCGCCGGTGGAAGTGATGGGATGTCTCGACGACTGGAGCTGGTGCGACGTCGTCTCTATGCGCCGTACTAGACCTATGTCTTAGTAAGGCGGCGTGCGAGCAGGAATCGCCTGGTGAAACGCTTGGACGATCTAACCGCCGTCGACGCGGCGCGCGTCAGACGATTGATCGTGGAAATGTACGGCGAATAGATGAGCGAGGGATCAGCCGGTGTACACCGGCGCCGGCTGGCTGAAGTAAGAGTCAAGCAGGTGATAGACCAGCCCCCAGTTTTTCGACCGGGTACTGGTGTGTGCAATGCCCGGCATGACGACGAACTGCTTGTCGGGGTTCGGCAGCCTGGCGAAAAAATTGGCGAGGTCCTGGAAAGACGCGATGCCGTCCCACTGGCCGCGCATGATCAGGACGGGCACGGAGATCTTTTCCGGATCGATGACCGGAAGATTCGCCGACATGTCGATGTACGTTCCGGTCGGAACCGATTTGTCCAGCGCCAGCACCGCGTCGGCAAACGCCTCGACCACCGTGAGATCGCTGGTGTCGGGGTGGTCGCGGGTGAAGATGCTCCGCACGAACGCGCGATCGATCGGCCGGCGGTTGCTCGCGCGATATTCCTCGAGCCTCTTTTTGCGCTCGGCGAGCGTCGGGCTTCCCTCTCCGGTCCAGACCAGCGCGTCGAGCGCGAGACGTTGCACGCGCTCGGCATGCCGTTGCGCAAACAAACCTGCGCGAAGCGCGCCCGACGAGGCGCCGTAGAGCAGGAGCTTTCGGTCGGTACTCTTGCTCAGGATGTATTCCGACGCGGCGGCGAGATCGTCGGCGCCGCACGAAATATCCGCGTTCACCGGCCGCGACTTGTCCGAGCGTCCGTAACCTTCGCAATCGACGCACCAGGTGTCGTAGCCGCGGCGAGCGAACCAGTCCATGGTGGAAGCCTCGGGCTTGCCAGGAATCTGCAGGTCGAATACCGGCGTCGCGGACACCGACGATCCGTGCACGAAGAGTATCGTCCCGCTCTTGTCGGAGGCGACGCGATTCTTGAGTTGCTTGCGCCACAGGAAGAGCTCGACGTTGTCGCTGCCGGCGCGCTTGACCGTCCAATGCTCAGTGCCGCTGACCTCGGCGAGCGTGCCGGTCTCCGCGTGCGCATCCCCCGCCCGCACGGCCAGTCCCGCGCTTGCCGCCGCCGCGGCAAAGAGAAAGGAGCGGCGCGAGCCTCCGGCGTCGCCGGTCGCCCCGACGCCAGGCGGGGAAATCGTTGGGAATTGCGAGTCGCCGCGTGAGGCCGACACGTTTTACATCATCCCGCGATGAAGGTCCAAGGAGGCCGACGGCGCGAGCCTCCGGCCATCGTCCTCATGACTCTCACGCGCTTTTGAGCGCGTAGCCATACGCGAGATTGGTGCGCCCCGCGCCGTGCTTGTCGTAGAGCTCCTTGTAGCTTGCGAGCCGGTCGTTCTCGAGCGCCGCGCGTTGTTGAGGTTTGTAGTTGTAGATGCGCGCGTTGTTGCCGCCGAAGATAGCCGTCTTGATCCGCCCGTCGGCAGCCCCGAGAGGCTGCAGCGCGTATTTCTGCCGTAGGTCATCAGGAATCTCGAGCCGCCGCAGCGCTTCGATCTGCCATTGCGGCGAGCCGGTCCAGATGGCGTCCGTTCCCCAGCAGACGTGATCCGCGCCCATGCCTTTGATGAGCTGTCCGATCGTCACCGCGGACACGCGCGGATCGGCAATCGTCGATTGCGCGAACAGCTGGCCGACGTCGGCGTAGACGTTCTTGACTCCATACTTGGCCGGAATCTCCGACAGATCGGTGATCCATTCGATGCGTCCGGTTTGCTCGAGCTGCACCCACGCGTCCTCGACCTTGCCGCCTCCCGCATAGCGGTAGCCGCCGTGATAGATGATGAAGTTGAGTTGCGGCCAGTCTTGCGCAGCCTTGCCGACATCGCGCACGTCCGAGTACTCGAGCAGATGCGGAAACTGCTTCTCCACCGACGGCGGGAAAAGTCCCTTGTGGATGCATACGTTCTTCAAGCCCGCCTTGACGAATCTTTCGTACGCGGGATAGACGAGCTTCTCGTCGTCCATGCGCCAGGGATGCTTGGACATATTCTTGTTGGTGTTGTCGCCGATGGTATAGCCCTTCATAGAATCGGGCTTGAGATCGGTGATCGCGTGATCGATCTGCTCCATCCAGCCGTCGTACCCGGGAGTAAAGATCGCGTGCGAGAACATGCGCTTGCTAT
>DASZZK010000368.1:0-3962 GCA_035544975.1 Casimicrobiaceae bacterium
AGCACGTGTTCCATGACGTAGCTGCCGAAGGGGCGCTGGAACTTGAACGGCTTGCCCTTGAACAGGACGTCGTAGAAGCCCCATGTCTTTGCCGTCAGGACCGACGGGTAGCCCATCTCGCCCTTGACCACCATCAGTGCGAGGCGGACCGCGCGTGCGGTCGCGTCTCCTGCGGCCCAGCTTTTGCGCGAGCCTGTGTTCGGACTATGGCGGTAGGTGCGAAGGCTCTGTCCGTCGACCCACGCCAGCGATATTGCGTCGATGATTTCATCCCGGGACAAGCCGAGCATCTGCCCTACGACCGCAGCCGATGCGACCTTGACCAGCACGACGTGATCGAGTCCGACGCGATTGAAGCTGTTCTCGAGCGCGATCACACCCTGAATTTCGTGCGCCTTGATCATCGCGGTAAGGACGTCTCTGACGGTCAAGGGGTTTCGGCCGGCGGCAACGGCGTTGCGCGACAGCCAGTCGGCGACGGCAAGGATTCCGCCAAGGTTGTCGGAAGGGTGACCCCATTCCGCCGCCAGCCAGGTGTCGTTGAAGTCGAGCCAGCGGCACATGGTGCCGATATTGAATGCGGCTTGCACCGGATCGAGCTGAAACGGTGTGCCCGGCACCTTGGCGCCGTGGGGGACGATGGTGCCCGGAACGATCGGGCCCAGAAGCTTGGTGCACGCCGGATACGACAGCGCCTCCAGGCCGCATCCCAGCGTGTCCAGCAGGCAGTATCGCGCCGTGTCGTAGGCTTCCTTGCTGGTGACTTTGTAGCCGGTCACGTAGTCGGCGATGTCGACCAGCACCTGGTCGGGTTTGGGCCGGACATTGGAGACAGGGGAAGTCATGCGAGCCTAGCGAGCGGGCGCCGGCGCGCGATACGCGAACGAGGCGAACAAGGCAAGTGAGCCGAGCAGGCGGACGGCGCTCATGTCACTTGCGCTCGGCAATGGGAACAAAGGCGAGATCCTCCGGGCCGGTGTAGTTTGCGGCAGGACGGATGATCTTGCCGTCGCTCCGCTGCTCGATCACGTGCGCGGACCAGCCCGAGGTACGGGAGATGACGAATAGCGGGGTAAACATCGCGGTGGGCACTCCCATCATGTGGTAGCTCACGGCGGAATACCAATCCAGATTGGCGAACATGCGCTTGGCATCCCACATGACCTGCTCGATGCGCTCGGCGACCTCGAACATTTTCATGTCGCCGGCTTCCTGCGACAGTTTGCGCGCGACCTCTTTGATGACCTCGTTGCGTGGATCGGCGACGGTGTACACCGGGTGGCCGAAGCCGATGATGACTTCCTTCGCCTCGACCCGCCGCCGAATGTCACGCTCGGCCTCGTCGGGCGTGCCGTATCGCCGCTGGACCTCGAACGAGAATTCGTTGGCACCGCCATGCTTCGGGCCGCGCAGGGCGCCGATCGCGCCGGTCATTGCGGAGTAGAGGTCGGAGCCCGTTCCGGCGATGACCCTCGCGGTAAAGGTCGACGCGTTGAATTCGTGCTCGGCATACAGGTTGAGCGAGGTGTGCATGGCGTGGACCCACAACGGCGGCGGTGGCGCGCCATGCAGCAGGTGCAGAAAGTGGCCGCCGATCGAATCGTCGGCCGTCTCGACCTCGATGCGCTTGCCGTGCCGGCTCCAGTGATGCCAATACAGCAACATCGATCCGAGCGACGCCATCAGCCGGTCGGCGATGGCGCGCGCTCCGTAAGCATTATGATCGGAGCTCTCCGGCTCGAGGGCACCCAGCGCCGAAACCGCGGTCCGCATGACGTCCATGGGATGCGCCGCGCCAGGGATGCGTTCCAGGATCTCGCGCATCGGCTGCGGCACCGCGCGTAAGGTCCTCAGACGCGCCTTGTACGCCGCCAGCTCGGCGGCAGTGGGTAGCTTTTCGTGGACCAGAAGGTAGGCGATCTCCTCGAATTCGCAGACATCGGCCATGTCGAGGATGTCGTAGCCGCGATAGTGCAGGTCGTTGCCCGTGCGGCCCACCGTGCACAGCGCGGTGTTCCCGGCAACGACGCCGGAAAGCGCGACCGACTTCTTCGGTTTCGGTGTGCCTGCGGTTGGCGCGGCGGACTCGGCCATCGGGTTTCTCGTCGTGGGAAACGTGTCGGAACGTGCTTAGGAGCGCTAATGAAAGGATTTCAGCGAGGCGTCACCGCGAACAAGGCGTCGAGCTTTTGCTCGAAGGCGAGGTAGCCCAGAAATTCGTAGAGCTCGACGCGCGATTGCATCGCATCCAGTACGCTCTTTTGCGTGCCCTCGCGGCGCAGCGTTCGGTACACCTCGAGCGCGGCCTTGTTCATCGCCCGAAACGCCGACAGAGGATAAAGCGCGATTGCCACGTTCGCGCTCCTCAGTTCGTCCAACGTATAGAGCGGCGTGGCGCCGAATTCGGTGATGTTCGCCAGCACCGGCACGCCCACCGCCTCGGCGAATTGACGATACATCGGGAGATCGGTGATGGCTTCCGGGAAAATCATGTCCGCGCCCGCCTCGACGCAGGCGCGAGCGCGATCTATGGCGGCGGGCAAGCCCTCGACGGCGAGCGCGTCGGTGCGGGCCATGACCACGAAATCGGGATCGGTCCTGGCGTCCACCGCGGCCTTGATGCGATCGACCATCTCGCCTTTCGAGACCAGCTCCTTGTTCGGCCGGTGGCCGCAGCGTTTGGCGCCGACCTGGTCCTCGATATGCATGGCCGCGGCGCCGAACTTGATCAGCGACTTGACCGTGCGCGCAATGTTGAACGCCGATGCGCCGAATCCCGTGTCGACGTCGACCAGGAGCGGCAGCGAGCTCGCGTCGGTAATGCGGCGAACATCGGTCAGGACATCGTCGAGCGAAGAGATGCCAAGGTCCGGCGCACCCAGCGATCCCGCGGCGACGCCGCCGCCCGAAAGATAGATAGCGCCGTAGCCGGATTTCTCGGCGAGTATCGCGTGATACGCGCAAATCGCGCCCGGCACCTGCAGCGGCTTCTCCGCGGCCAGCGCCGCGCGAAACTTCGCGCCGGGGGAGGGGGGCGGGCTCATGTCAGGGCTCTTCGATCAGCCCAGGAGCGATGCGACGCCGGCACGCTCTTCCTCCAGCTCCTTCAGCGTCGCATCCATCTTCTCACGTGAAAAGTCGTCGATCTCGAGCCCCTCGACGCGCGTGTATTCGCCGCCATCGGTAATGACGGGAACTCCATACATCACGTCTTGCGGAATGCCGTAGCTGCCGTTGGAAGGCACGCCCATCGTGACCCACTTGCCGCCGCTGCCGAGCATCCAGTCGCGAACATGACCGATCGCGGCGTTGGCCGCCGATGCAGCGGACGAAAGACCGCGTGCTTCGATGATCGCCGCGCCGCGCTTACCCACTGCCGGCAGAAACACATTGCGGTTCCAGGCTTCGTCGTTGATCAGCGCCTTGAGCGATTGCCCGTCGACCGTGGCGAAGCGATAGTCCGGATACATCGTCGGGGAATGATTACCCCACACGATCAGCTTTTCGATCGATTCGACTGGCTTGCCCGATTTGACCGCAAGCTGCGACAAGGCACGGTTGTGGTCGAGTCTCAGCATTGCGGTAAAGTTCTTTTTCGGCAGCGAGGGCGCGGACCTCATGGCGATGTAGGCGTTGGTGTTGGCGGGGTTTCCGACCACCAGCACCTTGATCCCGCGGCTCGCCACGGTATCGAGCGCCTTGCCTTGCTCGATGAAAATCTTCGCGTTCTCGAGCAGCAGATCCTTCCGTTCCATGCCCGGGCCACGCGGGCGCGCGCCGACCAGGAGCGCGATATCGGCGTCCTTGAAGGCGGTTTTTGTATCCCCGGTGCCGGCCATGCCCGAAAGGAGCGGAAACGCGCAATCCTCGAGCTCCATCATGACGCCTTTGAGCGCGGCCTGAGCCTTGTCGATCGGCAGCTCCAGCAGTTGCAGCGAAACCGGTTGATCATGCCCAAGCAT
>DASZZK010000369.1:0-3429 GCA_035544975.1 Casimicrobiaceae bacterium
CGCTCGCTTGACGCTGGTACGTAAACCACGCGCCCGCGCCGAGCACTATAACGGTCAGGCCGACGATGACGGCGACCATAGGCGTGTGCGACCTTGCCTGCGGCGGCGGCGTCGGGATGGGCGTCGCCGGCGGAGGAGCGATGGTCGCCTCGCTCCTTACCAGCGTTTTGTCGACGCTCGCCAGCGGCGCAGCTTGAGCAGGCGGCGTGATCAGGGTCTCTTCGGCGTTGCTGACGGGCATTGCCGGAACGGCGGCACGAATGGCGGCGGCGAATTCGCCGGCGGTCTGAAAGCGGTCCTCGGGACGCTTGGCGAGCGCCTTGCGCACGATCCCATCCATCTCGAGGGGCGCCTGCACATTGAGGCTCGACGGCGGCAGTGGATCCTCCTTGAGCACCTTCTGCATGGTGGTCGCCGCCGAACCGGAGAACGGGCGCTCGCCGGTCAGAAACTGGTAGAGGATGACGCCGGCCGAGAAGAGGTCGGACCGGCCGTCCACCGGCAGGCCCATGATCTGTTCCGGCGACATGTAGGCCGGCGTGCCCATCACGGCCCCGACCTGCGTCAGATTGGACGCTTCGATGTGCGCAATGCCGAAGTCGGCAACCTTCACCGAGCCGTCGGACAGCATGAAAATGTTCGCAGGCTTGATGTCGCGGTGTATGACACCCTGGCGGTGCGAATAGTCGAGCGCCTCGAGGATCTCCGACATGATCCGCACGATGCTCGCCGTCGTGAACCGCTCATTGGCCTCGAAGCATTCCTTGAGCTCACGGCCCTTGACGAACTCCATGGCGATGAACCAGGCGCCCGCTTCTTCGCCGAAATCGTAGATGGAAACGATGTTGGGGTGACTCAAGCGCCCGGCGGCCTGTGCTTCGCGGCGAAACCGCGCGATCACATTCTCAGAGTCTTCACCGGACAACTGATCGGCCCGGATCGTTTTCAGCGCTACGACACGTTTGATGAAGGGATCGTAGCCTTCATAAACCACACCCATCGCACCGCGACCGATCTCGCGTCGGATCTCGTACTTGCCGAGGCTGCTGATCTCTGCCATGCATCGTTCCTCGTTCAACCCCGAAAGCGGCGACGCCTGCGGGCACCGGCACCGAATGCAGCGACGCCGGCGGCGCCGGCACCGAAAGCGGCGACGCCGGCGGCGCCGGCGTCGTGGACCTTCACCGTCAGCTCGTCACTTGTATTTGCTGTCGATTTCCCACACCGATTTCTGGACCAGGCGCTGCACCATCGTATCGAGAGAGACGCCGCCCTGCTGGGCTTGCGATACGCCGAGAACCGAGGTCGATTTTGCTCCGACCTCCATCTTCTCTTCCGTATAGCCGGTCGCCATCTGCTCGGTGGTTTCCGCATTGATGATCTTGTAGCGCATGCCGATGATCCAGACCCCGCTTGACTCGCTGGTCTGCACCGAGCCCACGCCGATGCTGGCAGCGGAGGCGCCGCGCCCGTAGCCGCCAAGGAGCCCGGCCATCTGACCGAGTGCGTGACCGTCGAAGCCCTGTTGGGCTGCCGCGACCTGCTCTGTCTTGAGGATGTCGAACTTCACCACGTATTTGGTCGTCTTGAGCTTGCCCATGCGCAAGTACTTGCGTGCCTGGTCCGGATCGCCGAGGTTGTAGGCGAGCTCGAATTCCTTGAGGAGCGGGCCCAGATTGGAACGCTCGAGCACTTGAAAATTGGCGCTCGAGAGCTCGACCTCACCGAAGTCCGCGATGTTGTTAGCCGTGAACTTTTGCAGGAAGGTCGCATTGTTGCTCTTGATTTCGCCGGGAATGACGACCAGCGCCGGGCCCCGTTTGTTCTTGTTGACGTATTCGACGGACTGGTAGAGGGCCTGGTCGGCGGAGGCATTTGCCTTCTGCGACGTATCGCTTCCCGCGGTCGGCGACGGATTGCCAAATCGCGGCTGCGCCAGCGCCAGCGATGCGCTCGTAACCAGGACCGCGCCGAGCGCAAGCTTCGTCATCCGGATGGTGGTGTGATTGCTCATTGCAAATACTCCCTGTGAAGTTCAAATCGATTGCGACACACGAGGCGTCACTTCGGCGCCGGTCTATTCCCAGCGGTGAGTCCCGCATTCCTGCAATAGTCGGAGTACAGCTCGGCCACGACTTCGTCTGCTTTTTCGTTGACAAGCGTCAGCGCCATGCGCTGCACGTCCGCGCCTGCATACGAACTGGAGTTGGCATCGACATTGGAGATCACCCGCCCGTTGCTCCCGGTCAGGGTGAAACCCATGTTCACCGACACCTGATTCACCGCCATCATCGGATTCCTGGTGGCTTGCGACGAGATCAGACCGCGCAGCACGAAATTCGCGCCGAGCCTCCTCAAAGCGGCAAGCGCCGCGTCCGGATCGTTGCGAAAGTAGGCGTCGATTTCGGCCTGGGCGACCTGCCTCTTGATCTCCTCGGGCGTGAAGGTCTTGAGGCCGAGCCCGCGAAGGCGCGAATTGATCGCCTGAAAGTGCCGGCCATAGTTCTGCTGCTGCGCTGCGATGACGCCGTTGGACTGCCTTTCACCGATCACCACCATGATCTTCTTGTCTTTGATGCCAGCGCGGCAAGGGGTCGACAACTGGTCTGCGATGCGGTCCTCGCGCGCCTCTTTCTCGATACGGTCAGATTCGTCCGGCTTGGAGAATTTGAAACCCTGCGCAAGCGCCGGGCTCATCGATAGCGGGACGAGCATGACGAGGATCGCGAAAGCGCGTGTTAGACGCGTCGAGGCGTGGATAGTAGGCACAAGGTCACGCGGGGCATAAAGTGTTTTGAAGCCTTGGAAGGTTAGCCCAATGCGGCTGGGAAATCCATACGGAATATTCGACATGCCGGTCCGACCGCGACCGTTGCAATTTGTGGGAGACAAGACTGCAGCGCCCTCGAGGCAAGCCGGGCAGGCGATGGTGCGGCACTAAGGCAAGGAAAACCTCACGAATTTCTCCCTATGCGGCGGGGCAGCATCATTGCGCTCGCCCGGATCAGGCATCGACGCGGATGCTACTTCAGCGCGGCCTTGGCAAGCTATGTCGCCGGTTTGAGAGTCTTCTTCGCCTTCTTGGGTGCGGACGGCACGGTACTCGCCGCGGTCGTGGTTTCGCCGGAAGCGGTCTTGGGTGCGGTCCCTGTCGCACTGCGCGCCGCACCCTTCGCCGTTCCACGCATCGGAGACGCCGGCGGTTTTCGCCGGATGCCTTGCGCCTTGAGCAAGGCGTTGACCGCTTCCGACAATTCGTTGACGCGCTCGCTAAGCTTCTCGACATCTGAGGACGTGTAGACGCCGAGCCGCGCCAGCGCGCGGGAGACGCGATCTTCGAAAACTTGCTCCAGCTTGTCCCACGTCCCGCCGGCCATGGTCTGCATTTCCTTGGCCTTGGCTTTCGCCGCCTCCCGTGCGGCGTCTGCC
>DASZZK010000370.1:0-5493 GCA_035544975.1 Casimicrobiaceae bacterium
GATCCCCGAGATTCATGCCGGCGAGCGCTGGGTCCTCACCGTGCGTCTCAAGCGGCCGCACGGTACGGTCAATCCGCATGGCTTCGATGTCGAGGCATGGCTGCTTCAAAACGAGCTTCGCGCGACCGGTTACGTGCGGGCGGACGATGACAATCATCGCGTCGACGCATTCGCCGCACGCGCCACCGACTATGTCGCACGCGCCCGCGAGTCGATACGCACACGCATCTTGCGCTCGCTCGAGGGTCGCCGCTATGCGGGAGTCATCGCCGCGCTGGCGATCGGAGACGAGCGCGCGATTCCCAATGAGCAGTGGCAATTGTTCAACCGCACCGGTATCGGCCACCTGATCTCGATCTCCGGGCTGCACATCACCTTTTTTGCGGCGTTGATCGGTGGCCTGGCGTACTGGTTATGGAAAATGAGCCACGCGCTGACCACGCGATTGCCGGCGCGCAAGGCCGCCGCAGTCGCGGGTGTGACCGCGGCGTTTATCTACGTGCTTCTGGCCGGCTTCGAAATTCCGGCGCAACGCACGCTCTACATGCTGACGATCGCGGCGATCGGGCTCTGGCTTGGCCGGCCCGGCAGCGCGTCGGTCGTATGGCTGTGGGCACTGGCGGTGGTCTTGGCGTGGGACCCTTGGGCAACGCTGACCCCCGGCTTCTGGCTCTCTTTCGGCGCGGTCGGATTGCTGCTCTACATCGGCGTGGGTCGCATCGGCGGCGCATCCAAGTGGCGCGAGGCGCTCAGAGCGCAAACCGCGATCACGCTTGGCCTCATACCGCTGATGCTGGTCCTGTTTCAGCAGATATCCATCGTTTCTCCGCTGGCGAATGCGGTGGCGATTCCGGTGGTCACCTTCATCGTGGTGCCGCTGACGCTGGCATCGATCGTGGTGCCCTGGGATGTCCTGCTGATCATCGCCCATCAGACATTCGCATGGGTCGCGCTGCTCCTTGAATGGTTGAGCGCGATGCCGGCGGCGGTGTGGCAGCAGCACGCCCCCGGCATCTTCGCCGCCATCGCCGGGATCCTCGGTGTTCTCTGGCTGCTCGCGCCTCGCGGCGTCCCGGGTCGCGCGCTCGGACTGATCTGGCTTGCACCGCTGTTTGTCATTGTTCCTCTGCTGCCGGCAATGGGGACCTTCAGCGTCACCGTGCTAGACGTCGGCCAGGGGCTCGCCGTGCTGGTGCAAACGCACGCTCACTCGCTCCTGTACGACACCGGTCCCCGTTTCAGCGAAACCGCCGACGCCGGCAATCGTATTGTCGCGCCGATGCTGCGCGCCAACGGCATTGCACGTCTCGACGGCCTTATCGTGAGTCATCAGGACAGCGATCACAGCGGCGGAGCGCTCTCGCTTCTGCAAACGGTTCCTGTGCAATGGGTTTCGTCGTCATTGAAGACCGATCACCCGATCGTGCGTGCGCGGGCAGAGCGTGGCGAGGCGGCGTGGCGTTGCCTTTCGGGTCAGACATGGACATGGGACGGTGTCGAGTTCGAGATGCTGCATCCCGTCGATGCGAACTACGTCAACCCGAAGCTCAGGCCGAACGATCTCTCCTGCGTGCTGCGGGTAAGCAATGCCGCGGGAAGTGTGTTGTTGACGGGGGACATCGAGGCACGCACCGAGTCGGATCTTATCCGCCGCGAGCCGGCGCGACTGCGTTCCGATCTGCTGGTCGTCCCGCACCACGGCAGCCGGACCTCATCGACGCCGGCGTTCATCGCGTCGGTACGACCAGAGGACGCCGCATTCACCCCGGGGTACCGTAACCGTTTCAATCATCCGCGGCCCGAGATCGTCGAGCGCTACGTCGCCGCGGGTGTGCACAACTATCGCACCGACTACGACGGAGCTCTCACCTTCACCTTCGCCGAGGGCTCATCACGCGTTCCTCGCCGCGAGCGTGCCCACGACGCGCGCTATTGGCGTGACGCGCCGGTGGAAGGCGAGCTCGCGCCACTCGATTAGCTTTGGCTCGATGGCGCGCATGCGGACTCTTAATCGATTAGGCGTACTGCTGGCGATGATGCTTGCTGCGGCCGTCGCGGCCGAGGAGCGCTCCAGCGCTGCACCTCAGCCGCTCAAGCTGTCGACTGCACAAGGCCCCGCGTATCCTCTTGGCAAAGCGGGCGAGATCTGGGCGACGCTCATTCGCGAGCGATCGGGCGGACGTCTCGCGGTCGCCTATTTTCCGGGTGCGACGCTTTCGTCGCGAGATCCGGCACGGGAATTCGGTGCTTTGCGTGACCGGACCTTCGAGCTCGCGGTGGGCTCCACTTTCGCATGGTCGGCGCAGGTGCCGCAATTGAACGTACTCGCGCTGCCGTGGCTCGTACCGGGCGCACGCGAGCTCGATGCTCTGATCGATGGGGAGCTTGGCAAGCGGCTTTCCGTGATTCTCGAAGCCGCGGGTGTCGTTCCGGTTGCGTGGGCTGCAAACGGATTCATCGAGCTCGCGAGCAAAATGCCGGTGCATAAGCCCGCCGACCTTGCCGGAATGCAGGTTCGAGTGCAACCCTTGCCGCTGATCGAAGAAACGCTGGCCGCACTCAAGGCCAGGCCTTCGGCGATGAGCGTCTCGGACGCGCGCGCCGCGCTGGAAAGCGGGCGGCTCGACGGTCAGGAAACGAGCGTCGCCGCCTATTCGGCGTCGCGTCTCTATGCGGGGCCGCTCGTGCATTTGCAGCTTTGGCACGCGCATGCGGATGCGTTGGTATTCGCGGTAAACCGATCGGTCTGGGACTCGTGGAGCGAGCCCGACCGCGAGCTCGTGCGCGAAGCGGCGAGGGATGCTTCGAAACAAGCGCTGGCGATGGCACGGCGGCAGGACGACGATGGCGCGCTGGCGAAGCTGGGCGCGCAGGGCGCCATCGTCACTCGCCTTACAGGCGCGGGCCGGGACGCGTTTCGCGAAGCCGCGCGCGCGGTTTACGATCGATGGACGCCGATCATCGGCAGCGAGCTGGTCGAAGCGGCGGAAGCCGAGATCTCCGCTGCACAGTCTCGCCACTAGCGCACTTACCTAGGAAACGAAACGCCCGAGTCGCACCGCGGTCTCCCCGCGCTTTGGTTTGCGGGTGGGCATGATCAACACGCAATCGTCGTGTGGCGTGCGAATCTCGGCGCCACCGTCCATGGCGTAAACGGTACCGGCGCGGCGGATCACCTGCAGCCCGTGCACGGGTTGAGTGAAGCGAAACACGTCGCTGACGATCGTCACCGTCGATGTCACCTCGACAATACGTTGAGGAGGCGGCGTCACCGCGTCCAGATGCTGCTCGGCCAGGCCACGATCGAGCATCCCGAAGTGGTCCAGGAACCGCAGCAGCGACTGCTGCGCAACCCGCGGCGCTGCAGCCTCCCAGTGTTGGCCGCATTCGACCAGCAGCGCGCTGCGCGCGTCCGCGGGATCGTCAAAGAACGCGTAATCGCGCAGCCGCTGCCCTGCGACGTGGCCGCTGTCGATCACGATGTGCTGCGGCACCCCGATCGCCTTGGCGAGCTCGACGCCTTTTCGCTGTCGGCCAGCCATCGCGAGCGGAGGGCAGGGCTCCGACATCGAGTGTAGATCGAGCAGATGATCGGTGCGGTCGACGATAGGCCTGAGCTCGCGAGCGCGCGCAAGTTCGGCGCTCCGGCGCGGACCGTCGAGCACCTCGCGTGTCCATAGACGGTTAAAGTCCTCGTCGACACAGCGCGACTCAAACGGATCCGCGCGGTCGAAGCGAAGATACGCACCGACGTTGGCGAAGACCAGCGTCAGAGTGCCTCGCGTAGGCCGGATCTTTTCGCGAAGAAGCCAATCGAGGGCGATTGCGCCGCAGACCTCGTTGCCGTGCGTCAGCGCCTGAACGAGGACACGCGGTCCGGGTTGCTCGCCGACGAACGTCCACACATACGGTGTGCGGTCATTGCCGGCTGCGTACGGTGCGAGATCGGGAAAAGCGATCTCGATCGGCGGATGGGGCGCGGGCGCGCGCTGGAAAGTGGCGCGAACGGTTTCGCTCACGAGATACAGATTTGATCAGCGAGGCGTCGCATGAACGCTTCGCACAGCGCAAGCTGGTCGAGTCCAACCCATTCGTTGGGCTGATGCGCCTGCTCGATGTGCCCGGGCCCGCAGATGATCGCGGCGATCCCGGCGTTGTGGAACAGCGACGCTTCGGTGCCGAATGAAACCTTGCCATAGTCGTGCGTGGCGCTGCACGACCGCCCAAGCTCGGCAATTTCGTTTCCTCCGTGCGTATCGAAGCCGGGCAGCGTCGATAAGGCGTCGAACTCGATGTACGTTTGCGGGTCGACGGCGTGCATTTCCGGCAACAGCGTGGCCGCGAAACGCTTGACTTCAGTGAGCAACTCTTCCGGGTCGTCGAAGGGAAGGTGACGAAATTCGAAATCGAAGACGCAGTCGCGGGGAACGATGTTCAGCGCCGTACCGCCGCGGATCACGCCGGTATGTACCGTCGTGAAGGGGACGTCGTACGCCGAATCGAACTGTCCGCGCTCTCGAAACCGCCGCGCGATCTGCGTGAGCAGCACAACGATTTCACATGCGACCTGGATCGCATTGACCCCGCGCGGTGTCAGCGACGAGTGTGCTTCGTGGCCGCGGACGCGGCAGCGGTAGCTTCTTTTCCCCTTGTGCGCAACCACCGGCCGCATTCCGGTAGGCTCGCCCACGATGCAGCCGGTCGGCGTAACACCGCGTTGGCCGAGGTCCGCGAGCAGTCGCCGAACGCCGATGCATCCGACCTCTTCGTCGTACGAAAGCGCAAAATGCAGCGGCCGCTTGAGACCGCGGCGCAGAAACTCGGGCACCATTGCGAGTCCGGTCGCCGAGAAGCTCTTCATGTCGGTGACGCCGCGGCCATAGAGCTTGTCGCCCTTGACGGTCGCGACAAAAGGGTCGGTGTCCCAAGGCTGGCCATCGACCGGGACGACATCGGTATGGCCGGAAAGAACGATGCCGCGCTCTTTGACGTTTCCGTCACTGGCGGGAAGCGTCGCGAACAAATTTGCTTTGCGCCTGTCATCGTCGAAGGTCAGCTGCGATTCGATGCCGTGGCCCCCAAGATAGTCACGGACCCAATCGATGAGCGCCATGTTCGAATCGCGGCTGGTGGTATTGAACGCGACCAGCCTTCGGATCAGTTCGAGGGCGGCGAGTTGGGGCCGGACGGCAGACGAGGACGCGGGTGCGTTCATGAGATGAAACTCGGGAGCTTTCAGTGAGACAGGATAGAAAGGGGGCGTGCCGGTGTCAATGCCGGTAGCCCCGCAACGGCGCCACCTATCGCGAGCAGATCTTCATCGCCGAGCACGGCTCATGGAACCGCAGCAAGAAAATCGGCTACAGGATCACGCTGGTTCGTATCGAGGGCAACAAGCCGGTGGCGTACGAGCCATTTGCGACCGGCTGGTTGCAGGGTGAAAAGGCGTGGGGCCGCCCGGTGGATGTGCTGGTGCTGCCCGACGGCGCGCTG
>DASZZK010000371.1:0-7805 GCA_035544975.1 Casimicrobiaceae bacterium
CTCCCCACATCGGCTACGTCACGCGCGAGGAGTACGAGATTCAGTTTGCCGATATCTTCGATCAAATCATCGCTTACGCCTCCGGCAAGCCGATCAATGTCGTGAATCCGGAGGTGCTCAAATCCAGTGGCCAGCGCTCCTGACGAGGGGAGGGGCGCAGCGAGGTAAAACTCAGCAGGGCAAACGCGCGATTCAGCGACCCGTGAACTTCGGTGGGCGCTTCGCGGCCCAGGCAGCGGCACCTTCCCGGATATCGTCCGACGCGGCCGCGCGCGCGATGTCGGTGTTGAGGGCGTCTACGTCGAGAGCGCCGCGCGCAATCCGGTTCATGTGCTTCTTCATCCCGAGCAGCGCAAGCGGCGCCATCGCGGCGAGCGTATCGGTCAGTCTCTCGACGGATGCTTCGAGCTCATCGGCGGTCACCAGATCGGTCAGAAATCCGCAGGCGCGCATTGCCTGTGCGTCAAGACGTTCCGCGGTCATGAACAAACGTTTTGCGGTGTCCAGACCCAGGCGAGTGATGTAGCGCTCGAGGCCGCCACGGTAGTAGTGCAGCCCGAGACGCGCCGCGGGCATGAACATCTCCGCGGCGTGCGTGCCGATGCGGAAGTCACAGGCGAGCGCCAGATCGGTGCCGCCGCCATAGGCTCCGCCGTGAACGACGGCGACGGTCACCGGAGAGGCCGCCTCGACGGCGTTGGCCATGTCTTCGAATCCAAGCGGGTCCCCGGATTGCGTCGCGAGACTGGAAATGTCGTATCCGCTGCAAAAGTATTTGCCTTCGCCGCGGATCTGAAGCACGAGGATTCCGGGGTCGCTGTTTACGGTGGCAAGATGAGCAACCACGGACTTGAGGTCGTCTGGCTCGAGTCGGTTGGCGTTCTCCGGCCGCCTGAGCGTCAGCGTGGCGACGGGATGCGCGATGTCGAGTGCCGGTGCGGCAGCCATATCCGGCGCAGCTTACAGAGACACGATCATTCCTGTAAGCCCTGGATCAAAGGTATCCATTGCGCGATCGGCTCCGCGAAGGCTCGAATTCGAAATCGCCGGTGCTCAAGGACTGGCCGGTGTAACGCCAGCCATCGGTCGCAGCCATTCGACGAGCGAGCGGGTGTCCATCGCGCCCGATTGGCGCGCGATTTCGCGGCCGCGCTGAAAAACGATCAGCGTCGGGATGCTTCGAATGCCGTAGCGGCCGGCGATGTCCTGGGCGGCCTCGGTGTCGAGCTTCGCGAATCGCATGCGGGGCTCCAGCTCCGCGGCGGCGCGCGCAAAGTGCGGCGCCATGGTGCGGCACGGGCCGCACCACGCAGCCCAGAAATCGACGACGACAGGGATCTCGCTTCGGTTGACCTGAGCATCGAAGTTGGTACGCGTGAGCTCGATCGGATCGCCATGGAAGAAGCGCTGCTTGCAGCTCCCGCAGACCGGGCCGTCGTTCAACCGGGACTCGGGCACGCGGTTTACGGTGTTACAGGCCGGGCAGGGGAGGTGAACGGCAGGATCCATGAGGGCGGCTCTTCGGTGAACAGCGCAGGCCATAGATGGCTGCGGCCCGGGCTTTTCGCAAGCCCGCCAGTATGCGAGTTCCGCCCCCCGCATTGAAAGCAGGACGGTGATGTTCGTTGGATAAACAACTGCTAAGATCGGCGCTGGTGGAGAGAAGCTGTTTCGCGCACAGCTTTTCAGAGAGCGCATGGGTCGCCGGTCCGGGCGGCCGACAAATGCTTCGCCATCGCGAATTTTGGGGGCGATCTTGCCGCGAGCCCCAGGCTCGGCGGCTGCTAAGAGGGAGATTAACGATGTCCAGTCGATCCAACGCGTCCGTACGTCGTGCGAGCTTGAGCATCGTTGCCGGTTCGGCATGGGCCTTTGCGGCATCCCTGGCTGGAGCGCAACCCGCTCCGCCCCCAGCGTCGCCACCGCCGCAGGCTCCCGCGGCGCAGAGCGTTCCGCCGTCAGCGTCGCCACCGACGCCGGCTCCTGCTCCCGCGGCGCAAACGCCTCCGACCCCGCTGCCATTCGTGCCCGCCTCCACGCCTGAGCAGGAGCAGCTTCGGCTCGTTCCGGCGAAGCGGTATCCGGGCAAGGTTCATCTTCTTCCGGCGACCATGGATACGACGCAGTGGGGCTGGTTCAACAATGCGCAGCCGCCGGTCCTGAACGTGAAGTCGGGTGACACCATCGTCTTCGAAACGATGATGCACTCTCACAATCAGGTCGTTCCGGGGACCACGATCGAGCAAATCAAGAAACTGAGGACCGACTTTCCCGGCCGCGGGCCGCACACCCTGACGGGTCCGGTTTACATCGAGGGCGCGGAACCGGGTGACGTGCTCAAGGTGCGCATCAACAAGATCGTCCCACGCGCGTACGCTACCAACTTCAACGTGCCTGGGATGTTCGGCGAGTTTCCAAGCAAGTTCCCGGAGGGACAGGTCAAGTATTTTTACCTCGATCTCGAGCGCAAGGTTGCCGAATTCGCTCCCGGCATCGAGATCCCGCTGGCTCCCTTCCCCGGGACGATAGGCGTCGCTCGCGCCGAGCCCGGCCAATACAGCTCGGTGCCCCCGGGCCGATATGCCGGCAATATCGATGTCCGCGATCTGACCGAGGGCGCGGCGCTCTACGTTCCCGTGTTCGTCAAGGGCGCCCTCTTATGGACCGGCGATTCCCACGCGGCGCAGGGCAACGGGGAGATCAACCTCACTGCGCTCGAGACTGCCTATAGGGAAATGAACGTCACGGTCGACGTTCTCAAGAACATGAAGCTGGAGTGGCCGCGCATCGAGACCAAGGATTCGTGGATCACGCTCGGCATCGATCGCGATCTCAACAAGGCGCTCGACATCCTGAAGGAAGAGACGACGACATTTCTGATGGAACAGCGAAAGCTCACCAAGGATGAAGCGGCGAAGCTGATGATGTCCGCATGGGACTGCCGCGTCAGCCAGGTCGTCGACGTGAACAAGGGCCTGCATTGCTTCAGCGCCAAGAGCGCGAAGGAACGGCGCAAGATCGAGGCTTTGCCGGAGAAGGAAAACAAGAGCTACCTTGTCACGGTAGCCAAGGACGCCGACCTCAACAAGGCGATGGATGACGCCGCCTGGGCCATGATCGGACTGCTTGAACAGGAAAAGAAGTTAACCCGCTTGGATGCATATAGCCTGGCGAGCATGGTGATGGATTGCCGCCTCGCAGCACCCGGCGCGACTCAGAAGGCGGTGTACTGTCTGGTGCCGAAAAGCACCTGGGTCGCTTCGCGCTAGCCCACCCATGTAATGCCGGTGCGACTTCTCGGCCTGCTGATCATCGCGGCCGCGATGGCTATGGCGCCCGCGGGCGCGATCTCCGCGGCGCCCGCTTCGGCCGCGTTGCGCGTGGTCACGACCACCACCGACCTGGCCGCACTCGCGGCGGCGGTCGGCGGCGACCTGGTGAGCGTGGAATCCATCGTGCCGCCCGCAACCGATCCGGAGGCATTCGAGCCGCGTCCGGGAGACACCGACAAGGTGCGCCGCGCAGCCCTGCTGGTAAGGGTCGGGCTGGGCTACGATTACTGGCTGGACGCGCTGATCAAGCCGCTTGGCGACAAGCGCCTGATGCGGGGAGGCGACGCCTACCTGGATGCTTCAGCCGGTATTCCGCTGCTCGAAATTCGCGGACAAAGCGTCGTGAACGAAGGAGGTCACTCGCACGGAGTGGCCAACCCGCATTACTGGCTGGACCCGGAGAACGCTGTCATCGTCACCGCGGGCATTGCCGAAGCGCTCGTGCGCTTGGCACCTGAGCAACGAGAGCGCATCGTCGCCAATCGCGAACGCTTCCTCGCCGAGCTCAAGTTGAGGCGTCAGCGATGGAACGATCGATTGGCGCCGTTCGCGGGCGTAAAGCTCATCGCCTATCACAATTCCTGGCCCTATTTCGCGCGCCGCTTTCAGCTCGATGTCATCGACTTCGTCGAGCCCAAACCCGGTGTCGCGCCGAGTCCCGCCCATCTCTCGCAACTGATCTCGGAGGGCCGCAAGGCGCACGTCCGGGCCATCGTGCACGAGCCCTACGAGCCCGAGGACGCTTCGCGCCTGGTGGCGCGAAAACTCGATGTGCCGCTGGTGCTTCTCGCGGTATCGGTCGACAGCGTTCCCGGGACGAGCGACTATTTTTCGCTGCTCGAGCACAACGTCGCGGCGCTCGCCAAAGCGCTCGGCCGGTCCAGCCAGCAAGTGCAATGAGCGATGCGCTTTCATTTCTCTTGCTGCCCTTTGCCGCTTCGGTCGCGTTCGTCCTGATCCACGCTTATCTCGGCGTACATGTGCTGCGCCGGAAGGTCGTTTTTGCCGATCTCGCGCTGGCGCAACTTTCGGCGCTGGGCGCGACAGTCGCCTTCGCGGTCGGGCATTCGCCGTCGAGCGCTGCGGGCTTCGCCTATGCGCTGTTGTTCACGACGATCGGCGCGGCATTGCTGACGCTGGTGCGCCGCCTGGCGCGCTTTGTAAGCCAGGAGGCTTTCGTCGGCATTCTCTACGTCTTCGCCACCGCGGCAACGGTGTTGGTCGTCGATCGTGCGCCGCAAGGAGCGGAGCACGTCAAGAGAATCCTGATGGGCAGCATCCTGACTATTGGGCCGCAAGAGCTCGCATCGCTGGCCGCCCTCTACGCGGTCATCGCCTTGCTGCACTGGCTCGCGCGGCGGCCGCTGCTGGCAGTGTCGAGCGAGACGACCACGGTCGGGAGAAGCGTGCTCGCCGTTTCGATCTGGGATTTTCTCTTTTTCCTGTCGTTCGGCGTGGTAGTCGCGAGCTCGGTGAGCATCGCCGGCGTTCTGCTGGTGTTCAGCTTTTTGATCGTGCCCGCGGTCATCGGCTTCATTTTCTCGACCGATGTGCGCGTGGTGCTTCCGATCGCGTGGGGCGCCGGCATCGTTGCCGCCGCCGCGGGACTTGCCGGCGCGTACGCACTCGACCTGCCGACCGGTGCGGCGATGGTAACGGCGTTCACGCTTGTGCTCGTGCTTGCCGGGATGACCAAAGCTCTGGCGTTTGTCGGCGCCAAGGAGCGGCGGTCGAACGCGCGCTCCGCGGCGATGGCTTTGCTTGCACTGGGGCTCGCGCTCACCTTGGCGTCAAGCGTCTGGCTGATGGTCAATCCGGCGGCCGATCAGCCGCTCGCGGCGCTGGTCGAGGGCGCGACGGGGATCGGTCCGGCGCATTTTCTCAGCGCCGGCGATCGCGACATCTATGACAGCGCCACGCGCGACACGGCGCGCTTCCAGAGAGAAGTCGACCAGCTCAACGCCAGGGAGAAGGCAGCGCGCTTTCAAGCCGCCCCATTATCGGACGAAGAAATACGGCGCATCGCTTCCTATCAGCAGAGCTTCAACGAGATGGCGCGAGGCGAGCGGTTTGTGCAGGAGGTGCTGCGAGGCAAGGCTCGAGCGCGCGAACGCTGGATGGTCGGCTTGCCCGCGGCACTCATTGCGCTTCTCGGACTGGGTTGGCTCGCCCGGCCCTACTGGCGGCGGCGTTGGCATCCCTTTGTATTGCCTTGACAAAAGAAGCCTTGACAATTATTGCCTAGGCAGTATAATCACCTCAAATGAACAAATCCCGTGCATCCCAAGTGGCTGACGTCTACGACAGCGAGACCTTCGAGCCCGGTCGCTGCGTCGGACCGCTGATCAGCCGCGTTCGAGTCGCGCTTCTCGACGGGCTGGATCGCGCGCTCGCGCCGCTCAATGTGACGGCCGCACAGTATGTGATCGTTTCTACACTGGCGTCCGGTGCCGACTCGGCCTCGCAGCTATGCAGGGGCATTTCCTACGACGCCGGGGCGATGACGCGCATGATCGACCGCCTCGAGCAAAGAGGGCTATTGCGACGGGTTCGCGTTGCCGATGACCGCCGCACGGCGAAGCTCGAGCTCACCGACGAAGGCAAGGCCCTCTATCCCGAGATGCGCGCCGCCGCGATCGCCGTGATCAACGGTTTCCTGCGCGGCTTCACCAAGACCGAGGCGCGCCAGCTCGAGGGATTCCTGAAGAGGATGCTGGAGAACGCGTAAATTTTTTTGCCGCCATGGTTGCCTAGGCATCCATAGCCCGAGCAGTTATATCGACCGAACCCGAAAGAATGACGATGAAAAAGCTGGAACGAGGAAACGCTTCGCGCAATCCGCAAACACCTGACGTGCCTTTGCGAGTCGGAAGGGCGGCGAGTGCGCTTTTCGTGACGCTGCTCGCGGCCGGCTGCGCGAGCATGAACGGTCTTTCGACCCAGGCGTCGATAAACAGCGCCAACACGCTCGCGGCGCAGAAGTCCCTCGCCGACGCGGCCGTCTCGGCGGCGGCCTGGCCTGCGACGGATTGGTGGCGTTCGTTCAACGACCGGCAGCTCGATCAACTGATGAATGAAGCGCTTGCCGGCAGCCCGACATTGAAGGTCGCCGCGGCGCGTACGCGCAAGGCGCTCGCGTTTGCCGATGTCAGCAAGGCCGCGTTGTCGCCTCACGTGAACGGAAGCGCGTCGAGCACCCGCGAGCGCTTCAGCGAGCGCGGACTGATCCCGCCGCCGCTGGGCGGCACCTGGTCGACAGTCAACGAATTGCAATTGACGCTCGGGTGGGAGATCGATTTCTGGGGCAAGAACCGCGCGGCTTATGAAAGTGCAATGGGAAGCGCGCGTGCCGCCGAAATCGAGGCTTATGCGGCGCGGCTGGCGCTGTCGACCAACATCGCCCAAGCCTACGTACAGTTGCAGCGCGCCTACCTGCAGCTCGACGTCGCGCAGGCGACGCTCAAGGATCGCGAGCAGATCTACGCGCTGACCCGCGATCGCAACAACGCCGGCATCGATTCGCGCCTCAGCGTGCGGCAGGCCGAAGCTGCCCTGCCCGCGACCCGCGAGCAGATCGTCCAGCTCCAGGAGACGATTCAACTCTCGCGCAATCTGATTGCCGCGCTGCTCGGGCAGGGACCCGACCGCGGGCTTGCGATCGCACGTCCGCCCGAGGACGCTCTGGGTCCCGTCGCCCTGCCATCGAGCTTGCCCGCGGAGCTCCTCGGCCGCCGCCCGGATCTGCTCGCGCAGCGCTGGCGCGTCGAGGCCGCGCAGAAGGATATCGCGTCGGCCAAGGCCGAGTTCTATCCCAACGTCAATCTGGCCGCATTCATCGGTGTGCAGAGCCTGGGCGGAGCGGGATTCCTTACCGCGGCGAGCCGCATGATGGGCGCTGGGCCCGCGGTGACGCTGCCGATCTTCGACGCCGGGCGGCTGCGCGGCAACCTCGCCGGCAAGAATGCCGACTACGACGTCGCCGTCGAGCAATACAACCAGACGCTCGCCGATGCGATGCGCGAGGTGGTCGATCAGCTTGCCTCGTTCAAGAGCGTCGACGAGCAGCGCGTGGAACAGCGACAGACGCTGGCTGCGGCGCAGGAAGCCTATGACCTCGCGCTCCTTCGTTACCGCGAAGGCATCGGCAACTACCTCGAAGTGCTTTCCGCTGAGTCGCCGCTGCTCGCGCAGCAGAGCCTCGATGCGGAATTGCGCTCGCGCCAACTCGCGCTGTCGATCAACCTGATTCGAGCGCTCGGCGGCGGGTTCGATGACCGCGCAGTCGCGATGGCCGCGGTGCATTGATCGACACCATGACGAAGAAGGAAAACGACGTGGCAACTCAAGACGAATCGCTTGGCTGCGGCTGTGCCGCCGCCTCGCCGAAAAAGCGGCCCTCGCGGAAGGGCGTCCTGGACATCGCCGCGGTCATGGTGGCAGCTTTGTTTCTCATGTATGCCGAGATATGGGCTA
>DASZZK010000372.1:0-2015 GCA_035544975.1 Casimicrobiaceae bacterium
TGGCAGGGGAGTCCCCTGTCTCCAAAATCGGAGTTCACCCGAGACCGGAAATCGGAGCTTGACTTCAATGCCCTCATACGAGGCCGGACATATGACTGCACCCGACCGTCTTGCAAAAACGCTCATAAAAACTCTTGCCAACCGGGGGCGTCCACATATGACAGAGCCATCGACATGGTTCGGCCTTGCCAATGCTCATCCAAAGCGGCAATCTCAGCCTCGAAATCTGGTCATCGGGTGGATGTCGGTGAAATTGGGATATTTCTCGCGCGCCGCCTACCGCGCCTTCACGACAACGAAGAACGGGCCGACCCTTTATGACCTCTGCGACCCGCTGCTAGCCGGGGCCGCCGAGGGCAACGCGCACCTCCGCGTTTTCTACAAGAAAGCGCTCGCGAACCCCGCGCTGCGGTTGCTGCTCTCCCGCGCCGGCGTGCCTCAATTGCGCGACGAAGCCCGCTTTCAGGCGCTAAGCGCCGCCCTCCGGGCCGCGCGGGACGACACGTCGCCCGATTGGGCCGCCATCGGCAAACCAGTGGCCGCGCTGCTCGACGAGTTTCCGCAGAAACATAGAATAAGAGCTGCCGTCGCGGCGCCGGATCGGATGCCGTCGCGCACGGAGGTAGACCAAATCATTGGCGCTTGCGCCCGTCACCTGCTCGACTCGTTCGCGAAGAACAAGTTCATCCCCGCCTACGCAGCGTTCAAGCTCGTCGGCGACCCGGACTTTCGCGGCCGTGACCTGCTGAGAGCGCTGGAGGGCCTCAACGCGCGCACCTACAAGAACGCGACGCTGCTGTTCAACCTGGCCCGAGTATTCGTCCTGGCCAACCCGCACATCGCGGCGCTGATCGATCCGCCCTGGCGCGGACTCGCCGAGCCGGTGCGGGAACCGGTGCAGATACGCCATCGCTCGGCCTACTACGACGCATTCTTCACCGAGGCGCTGATGGATTTCATTGGCAGCGGCCTCGCCACGACGCGCGAGACCGAGGCCGCCCGCCATGCGGTCGAGGACATGATCTACTTCTGCCTCGACACGAGCCGCGAGGGCGTGCGCGCGCCCCACGATGGCGCGCCGTTCAACGTGATCACCGCACTCGCGCGGCCGCCGCACTCGCGGATGGGCAGGTTCTTCTGGCAGCTGAAGAGCGATCTCGGCTTTGGCGTCTATGTGCCGGACTTCGACACGACGGCCTGCTCATTCTCGGCGGCGACACAATTTGGGTCCGAGGACCCGATTCTTGAGCAGCCACTGCTCGATTTCCTGGCCGACTACCAGGTCGGCAACGGCAATCACGATCACCCGCCGACGGTCACGATCAACGATACCATCGAGTTCGATGGCGGCGTGGTATCGTGGATCGAGAACAACGCAGGCGACCAGCCGTTCGGCAACGATCTGGATCCCACTTTGAACCTCGACGTGCTCGAGGTGAGCTTCCGCAATCACGAGCGCTGGCAGATCACCGAGAACCCGCGGCGCTTGCAGACGCTGCGCCGGATCGTCCGGTTTCAGAATCGGTTGACGGACACGGGTGCGTTCACCGACCCGCGCTCGCACATTTACTACTTGCCCGAGCTCTATTGCGCATATTTCGGCCGCTGCTACGCCGCATTCAAGGCGCTGCCACCCGCGCGGCAGGGAGCGATCGACCCAGACGGCAGATTCGAGGCGAATCGTCGCCGCGTCTTGGCCTACGTCCGCGACGAGCTGATGGCCGCCGAGATGAATCCGTTTGATGCTGCGCTGGCGTTGCTGGCGCTGGCGAAACTTGATGCCGAGCCAAAGACGTTCGCGCCGGCGCTGGACTGCATTGCGCGCAGTTTCGGAGAAGGCCGCTCGCGCGCGCCATTCAAGGCATACGAATGGACTAAGATGAAGACGCCGACACGGATCCTAGTCGGTGGCTCGGAGGTGACATCGGCGTTCGTGCTATCGGCGCTGGTGCACGCGCGGGCGGCTTGGAGAAAAGCCGATCAAATGTTCCCGTAGGGGGAGACATGACTGTCTG
>DASZZK010000373.1:0-6998 GCA_035544975.1 Casimicrobiaceae bacterium
GGGACCGAAAATACTGGTGACGGTCCACCCTTCGTCCATTCTCCGCGTCCCGCCCGAGGATCGCGCTGACGCGTTCGATTTGCTGGTAAAGGATCTTGCGCGGATCAATGATTTTTAGGCGTGGATTTATTCACACTCGACGTCCCGGCCGTGCCCCCTAGCTCCGGACTTCCCCGTAGCGGGCAGATCGAGGCCTCAAGGGTTTGTCGCCCTCGAAGAAAGCATTGAAGGGGCTCAGTCCGTCCCTTTTTTATCGTGTCCGGTCCTACACTACTCGCAAAACTCGTCGACACTTCGCAAGCGGTCGGCGAGCACGCCGCCCGACGCACGAAGATCGCCCGCATAGCGGACTTCCTGCGCAGTCTTGCGCCATTGGAAATCGACATTGGCGTCTGTTATCTCGCCGGCGTGACCCGGCAGGGACGAAGCGGGATCGGTCACGCGCTGATCCGCGACGCGCGGCCGGCAACGAATGGCGAAGAGCCCGAGCTGACGCTGATGGAGGTTGACGCCAAGCTGGATCAGATCACTCGAGCCAGTGGCCGCGGGTCGGTGGCCGAACGCAGCTGCCTCTTGTCCGCGCTTTTCGCAAAAGCGACCGCGCGCGAGCAGGACTTCCTCATGCGACTGCTGCTCGGGGAGCTGCGCCAAGGCGCGCTCGAAGGCCTGATGATCGAGGCCGTCGCGAATGCCGCGGAGCTGCCGGCAGTAACCGTGCGCCGGGCCGCGATGATCGCCGGCGGAATCGCGAGCGTCGCGTCGCCCGCGCTGACCGAGGGCGCGGCCGGCTTGAGCCGCTTTGCGATCGCGCTCTTTCAGCCGCTCGCGCCGATGCTGGCGCAGCCGGCGGACGATATCACGGACGCAATGAAGCACATTCCCATGGCGGCGCTCGAGTGGAAGCTCGACGGCGCACGCGTGCAGGTGCACAAGAGCGGCACTGAGGTGCGCATCTACACGCGCACCGGCAACGACGTGACAGCCGCCGTACCCGAGATCGTGTCCACCATCCAGCAAGCGCAAGCACAGGCACTCATTCTCGACGGCGAAGCGATCGCGCTCAAACCCGGCGGAGCACCGTATCCGTTTCAAGACACGATGCGCCGCTTCGGACGCGTGCTCGACATCGAAGCCATGCGCGCGACGATGCCCTTATCGGTATTTTTCTTCGACTGCCTGCGCCGCGACGAGTCCGATCTCGTGCCGATGCCCGCGGCCGCGCGCTTCGAAGCGATGACCGCCGCGCTGCCCTCGGAGTTGCTGATTCCTCGCCTGGTGACGAGCGACACTGTCGCCGCACAGGCTTTCTACGATGACGCGCTCGAACGCGGACACGAGGGCGTGATGGTCAAGGCGCTCGACGCGCCGTACGAACCCGGCGCGCGAAGCGCTGCGTGGCTCAAGGTCAAGCGCATTCACACGCTCGACCTGGTGGTCCTTGCCGCGGAATGGGGACATGGGCGTCGCCGAGGGTGGCTTTCCAATCTGCACCTCGGTGCGATCGACCCGGCGAGCGGACAGTTCGTCATGCTCGGCAAGACGTTCAAGGGCATGACCGACGCGATGCTTGCGTGGCAAACCGAGGAGCTCCTGAAACGAGAAGTCACGCGCGATGATTGGACGGTTCACGTTCGCCCGGAGCTTGTTGTCGAGATCACCTTCAACGATCTGCAGGCCAGCCCGCGATACCCGGGAGGCCTTGCGCTTCGCTTTGCGCGCGTCAAGGGATACCGCCCCGACAAAAAACCGCAGGACGCCGACACTATCGACACCGTGCGAGGCATCTACGCTAGGCAGGGCAAGTAAATGGGATGCGAACGCCTGTGGTGGGGACGCGCCTGAACTCCCGTAATATCGAGGTCACTCCGACCCAGTTTCACGCTATCCTATATCCGTAACAACAAGAACCATTCTTCCAGGAGAGGAGCACCCGATGACCGCTCACATCCGCTCGTCGATTCTTGCCGCCTCGTTGCTGACCTTCTGTCTGTCGGGCTGCACGCCTACGGTTAACTCGGTTACGGTCACCCCCGGCACGGATGTCAATCTGGTCAACGTGCAGGCGAGCATCAGCACCGCGCCGGCGGCTTCAATGGGGACTCCCGTGTTGCGTGTCGCTTCGCTGGCGGACAATCCACCGGTGTTTCACGACGTCACCGGGGGGTTCACTCGGGTCAACGGACCGATACATCAAAAGGACGGCCTGGTTTTGCCCGCTGGGCAGTTCCGGGTCGAGGTGCAGCAGCCGTACACGCCGCTGTTCACCTCCGGCACCCAAACGGTCTCGAAGACGCAGGACGTCACGGTGGCGGTTCCTCAGGGATGTTTTTTCTTCGATGGCAGCGCCCAGGGCTGGACCACCGATGGATTTTTTGAGCTACAGACCTCGGGTCCGACGGATTTCGGCACGCGGGTGCCTTTGTGCGCCGGTCAAGCCCCCGTGATAGGGGCAACCGGACCGAATTTTCCGCAGCCTTATACGTCGCCGATCCCGGTAGATTTTCGCTCGCTGGCAGCGTCAATCAATCCACTCATCAACGCTTGTTTCACCCAGCCGGTGCCCGCATCGCAGAGCGGATTTGTCGTCATCGATTTTATTTCGCCCAACCTTTCGACCGTGCCCGGCTGGGCCACCGCCAATGGCTTCGAGCTCCGGGGGAGAGGGCTGAACCTTTCGCAGGGTGCCAACGAGCCACCGATCCGCATCCAGCTTCTGCTGCAAGATTCAACTGGAACTTTTTTCCGGCCCGAGAACGCACAACAACAGCCGACGTTCGTCGACCTTGGAGCGGCCTTTGCGCCGGCCTCGTTTGTTCGCGCCAACACGACGCCGTCGCAAATTCGTGTTCGCCTTTTCGTTCCGCGGATGGCCTCCGTCACGCCGGAAACCGAGGTCGACATCGATCGGATTTGCCCGCGAACCGCGCCGTGACAGGTTCGTAACGGACGGTGTGGCACAGCCGTGATCGCGCAGATTTTTCCAACAGAGGGCACGGCTCGGGTCGGGCCGACGCAAAAAAGGAGCGGCCCAAAGGCCGCTCCTTTTTATTCGCTGCAATAAGGCTTAACCGCGCGGGTCACCGTTACCGTTGACGGTCACCGTCGGCCCCGGAGGCGCGCTCATTTGCACGCGATGCGTTACGCCCCGGAAATTATAGGTAACGTCCCAGTAATCTGCCTGGCCACTCGGAACAGTCGAGCAGCGCTGAACATTCTGGCTGTACCCACCGGTGCTGCCTCCGCCCGTATTGGCGCCGATTGCCGCGCCCGCGACGGCGCCGCCGGCGGTGGCGACATCTCTGCCGCGTCCGCCTCCGACCTGGTGACCCAGCACGCCGCCAATGATTGCACCGACGACCGCGCCTGGAACGTTAGGACCGCCCCCATCGGAAACCCGCTCGCGCTCAACCCAGCACCGCTGCTCGGGCGGACCAAGGACTGCGTGGACCGAAGTGACGGGCGCCTGGTAAAGACGCTCGCTCGGGCGTTGCCGATACTCGTAAGCGGGCGCCGCGAGCGGTTCGGGCGCCTCGTTCTCGTAGTTCGTTCGATTGACCGGCCGCGCCGACGATATCTTGTCGTTCATGCCCATCCCGGCAAGCGACTCATAACTTCCCGGCCGGAGCACCACGCAGCGACCTTCGAATCGGGCGTCTTCGCACACTTCCCAGCGTCCGCGCTCGACGACCGCCGACCGCGCGCGATCATTGAATCCGGTTCGGTCAAAATTCCAGATCGTCCTGTCGACCATGAAAGCGCGCCCGCGGAACCCCTCGCCTTCGTAAAAAGTGACCTGCGCCGCTGCCTGGGTGGCCAAGCCGATCGCGGCCACACCCAGTAAAGTCTTCAATGTCAGTTGCATAGCTACCTCCTTATTTGACCCGCTGAACCAGGGCTCAACAGAAAGATATTAACGCTCACCACTCGATACGGTTGTCAGCGATAGGCGGAAAATCTGTAGGACGTAGGACCACAGTGAACAAGCGCTCGGCGTTGTCCGCTCCTTAGCGTCGTGTGTCGGTGCCCTAACACGTTTCGGGTACGATCCGATCCGGATACTGCTTGGGACTGGTCCTTCCGGGTCCCGTTCTCAAGCGTTGCAATTCGTTACATTTTTTCGGAAAGGAAACGACGAACGTGAAACGCATGAACCAGGGCGAGACCGACGGCAACGTCGACACCGTCAACGTATTGATCGCCGCCGGCGCCGACGTCAGGCGCAAGGACGACAACGGCAACAACATATTGATCAGCGCAGCACAGATGTGCGGGCCCAGGATCGTCACTGCGCTGATCGCCGCAGGGGCTGAGATCAAGCTCACCAATGGCGGCGGCATGACGCCGCTGGGGATGGCCTTGCTCATGCGTCATCCAGAATCGGCCGAAGTCCTGGTCAGCAAGGGCGCGCGGCTGAACGCGAGCCAGGTGCAGATGCTCAACGCGTCGGTGACCGATCCGCGCGCCAAGGTGATCATTCAACGTGCGGCAGTAAAATAACACTGGGCGCGAAGCGCCACTTCGCGCCGCTTGACGGGAGGACGGCGACCGGCCAACCGCCGCGACTCGCCGGACACGCTCGCGACCGGCGCTACCTGGCGCTTCGCAGCTTTTTGATAGTATCGGCGTCGATCGTGCCCGTCGGAGAAAGCTTGTTGTCGCTCTGGAATTTCTTGAGCGCCTCGACCGTTCTCGGCCCAGCAACACCATCGATGGTACCCAGCTTGTAACCCAGCTCGTTCAGGCGTTCCTGCATTTCAAAGACCGTCATACCCTCGACGTTGACCCCAGGCTCCGGTTGAGGCGCGCGAGGCTGCGCCGCCGGTGCCGGCTGGGGACGAGTTGGTTGTTGCGGCGGCGGAGTGGGTTGTGCGCCGCTTGGGGCTTCTGGCGCACCCGCGCACCCGGCAAGGAACAAGGCGCCGACAAACAGCACTGACAGTGAATTGTGCAGATGTCTCATGATGGGCTCGCTTTGTAGTTGCGGAGGGTGACGGCGGCTGATTCTACACCCAAATTAAATGGGCTCAGCAATGAGTGGTCGGGCGCACAAAAGCGCGATCCTGTCCTGTTCAGCCCGAGTCCCGACGATGCGCAAGGCTTCAGTAAACGCGTCTTTGGACCCTATTTCGCAAGTTGATGCTCGATCCGCGGGTCGGGGATGAGCCACATGATCGCGACCGCGACATAGATGACGCAAGCGACCCAAGGAATCACAAACGCGAGCGCAATCGCTATGGCATACAAGACCACCGAGGCGATTCCCTTGTAGTCCCTGCCCAAGGCCCGCGCCAGCATCGAGTCCTTGCCATGCTGCGCGACGAGGATGCGAGCCAGAATGTAATACGCAACACCGGCCATGAGCAGCACCACGCCGTAGAACGCGACGGGCACTGCGGCGAAATGATTTTCGCTCATCCAACCGGTGACGAAGGGCACCAGCGACAACCAGAACAGCAGATGCAGGTTGGCCCAGAGCACGCCGCCCGAGACATGCTGAACGGCGTGCAGCATGTGATGGTGATTGCTCCAATAGATACCGGTAAAGACAAAGCTGAGCACGTAGCTCAGGAACACCGGGATCAGCGGTAGCAGTGCCGGCAGGTCGATTCCGTGCGGCACCTTCATCTCGAGCACCATGATGGTGATGATCACGGCGATCACGCCGTCACTGAATGCTTCCAATCGCCCTTTACCCATCGGTATCCTCGTCTGAAAAAAACGGCCCAAGGCGGAAATGTAGCGGAAATGCGACATTGGTGTTCGAGCGGCGCTCTGGCGCGCATGCCGCGCGATGTTGCATACTCCGCCGTTGCAAAACCAATAAGGCGCTCGCCGTGAACCCCGCGCATCTCCTAACCGCCATCTCGACCCAATGGGACGCCGAGATCGTCCCGCAACTCACCGAGTACATTCGCATCCCGGCCAAGTCGCCGCATTTCGATCCGCAATGGGAAACCAGCGGCCACATCGAGCGCGCGATCCGGCTTGCGGAAGCCTGGGTGCGGACACAGCCCGTGCGAGGGCTGACGCTCGAAATCGTGCGTCTTCCCGGCCGTACGCCTCTGCTTTATTTCGACGTTGCCGGGACCGGAGATCGAAGCGTGCTGTTGTACGGCCATCTGGACAAGCAGCCGGAGATGGTCGGATGGCGCGAGGGTTTCGGCCCGTGGGATCCCCTGCTCGAGAATGGCAAACTGTACGGCCGCGGCAGCGCCGACGATGGCTATGCCGTATTCGCCGCGCTGGCCGCCATCGGCGCGCTGCAGGCCGACGGGATCGCGCATGCCCGTTGCGTGGGCATGATCGAGACTTGCGAAGAAAGCGGCAGCTACGACCTCCCAGCGTATCTGGACGCGCTCGCGCCGCGGATGGGAAAAGTCGATTTCGTGGTCGGGCTCGACTCTGGTTGCGGCGACTACGAGCGCTTGTGGGCAACCACGTCGCTGCGCGGGCTGGCCGGCGGCCGCCTGACCGTCGAAGTCCTGACCGAGGGCGTGCACTCGGGCGACGCGAGCGGCATCGTTCCGTCGTCGTTTCGCATCGCCCGCAAGCTTCTCGACCGGCTCGAGGACGCGACGACTGGCCGCGTCCTGCCCGCCGAATTTCACGCACCGATTCCGCCAGAGCGCGTCGAGCAAGCCGGGCGTGCAGCGGAAATTCTCGGCGACATCGTCATCGGCAAGTATCCGTTCGCGGACAGCACGCAGCCGATGGTCACCGATCGCGCCGAGGCTCTGCTCAACCGAACGTGGCGCCCTGCGCTTTCGGTCATCGGCGCCGACGGGCTGCCGTCGAGCGCCAACGCCGGCAACGTGCTGCGCCCCCAAACCTCGCTCAAGCTTTCGCTGCGCTTGCCGCCGCCGATCGATGGCGACCACGCGTCGCAACATTTGAAGCGCTTGCTCGAAGCCAATCCGCCGTACGGCGCGAACGTACACTTCGACGACGAGTCGGGCGCGACTGGCTGGAATGCGCCGCCGACACAGGCGTGGCTCGGC
>DASZZK010000374.1:0-6836 GCA_035544975.1 Casimicrobiaceae bacterium
GCGAGCTCTTCGGTGGCGAGGCGCACTCGACCAACAATCGGATGGAACTTACCGCGGTGATCCGCGCCCTGGACAGCCTGACGCGGCGATGCCCGGTCGAGATCTACACCGACTCGCAATATGTGAAACAGGGTATCGAGCGATGGATACACAAGTGGAAGAGCAACGGCTGGAAGACCAGCGCCCGCAAGGCGGTCAAGAACGCGGATTTGTGGCAGGCGCTCGACCACGCGGCCGCGCAACATGACATTGCCTGGCACTGGGTAAAGGGGCACGCCGAGACTCCGGGCAACCACAGGGCCGACGAGCTCGCCAACCTCGGGGTCGACGCCGTACGCTGACCCAAGCGGCCGGCGACCCGAATCAGAGCTGCATCGGCAGAATCACCATCTGCATTCCGCTCAAGTGCAGCTTTCGCTGCAAGGCCAGCGCAGTCTGGTTGTGCAGCAGTCGTGTTACCCAGTTCTCGCTGCGGAAGACGAGCTTGCTGGTAAAGAACACGCAGTTCGGATACTCGCGCTGAATCTCCTCGGCGAGCTTGACCAGCTCGTCGACCCTGTCCGTCCCCAGCGAAAACCGTGCGGTCGCGGCGAGATCGTTCGCGTGGCAGTAATCGACGTAGAAGGCGAGCGCCTTGTCCAATGCCGTCCTCAGGCACTCGATCTGCTCGGGACCACCGTAGCTTTGCCGGTCCACCGCCTTGGCGCTGATAAAAACGAAATTGCGGAAGTGGTTCGGAAAAAGGCGCTGCACCCACAACACCGTGTGGATCCCGCCGCCGCGGCTCGAACCGACGATGAACACCGCCGTTGGCGCTTCGGGAACGAGCGGCGGCGGGTCCGCCCGCTTCGGACATTGCGCCGCGGTGAATATCTCGTCGACTTCCTTGAGCCGGGCCTTCACCCAGTCGTAATGATGGTGAACGGCGAGGCACAAGCCGATCACCACCGAGGTGATGACCACCGTGACCCAGCCGCCCTCGCCAAATTTCTCGACCGTCGTAACCGCGAGAATGCTCGACGTCACGACCAAACCGACCACGGACAGCGAAAAACGAAAAAGCCAGCGGCGGTCGGTTGCGCGCGCACGCCACCAGTAGATGCACAGACCGAGCAGCGAGAGCGAAAAAGTGAGAAACACATTGATCGAATACAGGACCACCAGCAGGTCGACTTTGCCACGGCTCCAGAGCAGGATCACCAGGGCGGCAAGACCCATGATCACGATGCCGTTCTGCGTCACCAGCCGCGTCGACAAATGGCGGAACTGGTGCGGCAGCCACGAGTCGCCGGCCATGTTCGACAAGACGGAAGGGCCGCCGAGGAAACCGGTGTTCGCGGCGACGAACAGCAGGCCCGCCTCGAAAAACAGCACCAGCGACAGCGACACCTGATTGAAGCTCGCGGGCAGACCGAAGCTCTCGATGATCGATCCAAAAACGACCGCGTTCAGGGTCTGTCCCTCGACCGGCTGCGCGTTCCACAGCAGATACAGCAGGATGATGCCGCCGGCGGTAAATGCGAGCGAAGCGGCCATGTAGAACATGGTGAGCTTGCCGGTGCGCACCACGGGCTCGCGCAACGTCTGCACGTTGTTCGATACCGCTTCGATTCCCGTGTACGTCCCGCCGCCCAGCGAATACGCGCGCAGGAACAAGGACAGCGCCGCGACCCAGCCGATGTCTTGGGCGAGCTTGCTGGTTTCGGCAAGGGCGTCGGGAACGACCAGCGTGAGCCCTTGCGAATGCCCGAGGATGCCGTAGGCGATCAGGAACACGTGAGTGATGAAGAACCCGAGAAAGATAGGCAGAAGGAAGCGGATCGACTCCTTCATGCCGCGCATGTTCATCACCAGCAGCACCACCACCAGCACCAGCTCGGTCCCGAGCTTGAACTCGCTCGCCGCCGTCGGCAACAGGCTGAACAGCGCGTCGACGCCGCTGGCAACCGATATCGCGATGGTCAGAACGTAGTCGACGATCAGCGCCGCGCCGGAGACCAGGCCCGCGCGCGGTCCGATGAGGCTGGTCGCTACTCGGTATCCGCCCCCGCCGGTGGGAAACAGCTCGATGACCTGGTTGTACGCGAGCGAAATGATGAACACGGTCGCCGCGGTGGCGATGGCCATGTAGAGCCCGAGCTGGGTGTGGTCGCCGAGCGCCTTGAATGCTTCTTCCGGACCGTACGCTGACGAGGACAGTCCATCCGCACCTAGGCCGACCCAGGCGATGAACGCTGCCAGCGCAATGTGCTGGCGCGTGCTCTGACTCAACGGATCGAGCGGCGCGCCTATCACCCACTTACGTATTTGTTCGTACTGGATCACGGTGGGTCGGAGCGTCGCGACGGCTTAGCGAATGCTTTCGCGACAAGCTGCAATGGATCGTGCGCGAAGGTCCTGGGAATTGCGGCGGGGGCGGTGCGTGCTGCGATGCAGCATGACAAAACTCTACTCTGGGGCAACCGGCTTGGCAAGCCGCCGGGCGAACACCTGCATCTCTTTCATGGCCTGCTTGTCGCCTTTCTTCTCGGCTGCTGCAATTCCGTCGCGATACGCCTTCAGGGCCTCCTGGTCGCGTCCCGTTTCGGCAAGCGCCTTACCCAGCATCTTCCACGCTGCGGAGTACGTCGGGTCGAATGCGACCGCTTGCCGCAGATGCGCGATCGCCGCGCCGGCGTCGCCGGCCCGGAGATACTCGAACCCGAGCCCGAAGCGAAGCAGCGCGTTGTCCTTACCGCCGTCGAGCAGCTTCTGCAATTGGAGCAACGCGGCGCTTGTTCCGGTCATTGGCGTATGAGTTCTCCGCTGGTGCAATCGACGCGTCGCATCGGATAGATCACGCTTCGCGCCTGGCCGTCGAGCTTGCCTTCGACCTGCGCGTACAGCCAACCCTCGCTGCCCCGTCGATAGATGATTCGCTGAGGAAATTCATCGGCCAGGTTCTCGAAGGTGAAGATTTCACGGTCGCCGTCCTGCGTCTTACCCGAAAATCGAAACGATGCTTCCTTCTTGCCCGAGGGCGCAGCAACGTAGAAAACGCCTTCCGGCCGCAGCTCCAGCCGCAGATACTCGAAATCCTGGGTCTTGCCTTGCGACACGGTGTGGCTTACGCCGATCATCATATCGCCGCGCAGCGGAAGCCACTCCTCGCGGAAATCGCGCTGATTGACCTTGCCGTCCCAGCAGCCGTGCAACCAGCCGAACGGCCCGAGCGCCGATGTCGTCACCGGCGCACCGGTTACGGCGCTACTCGGTGGTACCGCAGGCGAGCCGATCGCCGCCGGATTCTGGGTCGGCGCCGGAGGCGTCTGCGCGAGCGCGGACGTCAGAGCGGCCGCCGAAGCCAGAAAGAGCGCGCAGGTGAAAGCGAGCCAACGCAGGATCGGAACGGAGCGCGCAGGCAACGGCGATGGCTGACAGATTCCAGGCGAATTCTTGTTCATTGTTGGCGTGCGAGAGGCAGGTTGAGAAGCAAATTCTGCGGCTTGAGCCGCAGGCGTTGGTCGCGATCCATGGCCATCGCGAGATACACCGGCCGCCCGGCAAGGGCCGGACGCATATCTGCCGGGTTGGCAAAGCGCAACTCGAACAGACAGAGCAAGCGTTCCATACGCTCGTCGCTGACCTCGGCGCGATTATAAAGATCGTTCAGCACACCGCTCGCCTCCGCATCCAGTCCTACGTGCCACACCCAGCGCGCATCCTCGATTTCGCGCTGCGGCGCGATTGTGACCTCCACCGACAGAAAGTGGGCGATCTAGCGCTCCAACACCCGGGAGAGCGCCGACAGCGGCGGTTGGCCGCGATTGAGGCTGATCGCCAGGTCGAAACGCTCGTCGCGCTCCCAGTAGCCGAGCGCATTCTCCTGCGACAGCACGTCGAGGTCGACCGTTCGCGCCGGCGTTTGACTCTGCTTCAGGAGCTCGCCCAGACTGCCGAATCCTGCGGTTGTAGCGTAAAGCTCGACCGACCGCTCGTCCGCGGCCATGACGGCGCCGTCTTCGAGAACGCTTATTTTTTGCGTCCGAAACAACATCTCCGCGCAGCGCGCCTCGATCGGGTCCGCGTCGTCGCCCAGCACATGGCGCAGGAGTATTTGTGTCAGTTGATGCACGAACGAGGGGGGCACGTCGACTCCGGCGCCCGCGAACAGACCCACGTATGCCTGTTCGAGTGTGGCGGCGCCTGCCAGGCGATCTCGAAAGCGCAGCCAGACGCGGTAATTTTCGCGCGCATCCGGATCGGCAATCGCGCTTAAAGAGGCTTCGGTAACGTCGTCTCGCGGTCGGGCGATAAGTCGATCGTGGAGCGCGCACTCCGCGGCGCAGGATTCGGGCACCGGCGCGAGCTCGGGACGCAGGAGAAAACTTTTCAGGAACTCATCGGTGACGACGAGCCTGCCGTCGGAATCGGCTTTGAGCAGACGGTAGCCGCAAGAGGTCCAGAATTCGGGCATGGGGCAAACGCCGCTTTCACGACCGGACTTAAGCGCCCAGAAGCGACTTCTTCAAATCGGCCTGAACCGGCTTGTCGCCCAGCCAGACTTTGGTTAGCGCCTGGTTGAACGCGTCGCCGCCGATGCTCCCCTTGGCTTCGCCGTTCAATCCGATCCGCGTCGCACCGTCCACGAGATCGAGGGTGACGACATCCTTCTCCTTGAGCTCCTTGAACGATTTCATGATTGTCGCCAACGCTTCGACCTGCGGCTTCACCGCAGCAAGCTCGGCGGCGGTATTGTTTTCGGCGAGCCCTTCATTGAGGGCATCGACGAGCTGATCTCCCGAGAGCGTGCGCAGTATATTGAGTTGGATTCGCCGCGGACTCTTCGACAATACGCCGGCGAGGTCAGCGGCCTTCTGCGGTAAATACAGGCTCGCGACGTAGACTTTGAATACGACCCGTGTCCGTACGCCCGCGCCGTTCAAGACGAGCTCTTGCGCGCCCATCGACACCTTGTCGTCGAGCTTGACGCCTCCGACCTCGGCGGCGAGCGCGGCAGACGCAAACACGCCAACGGATATGCTGAATGAAGCGGCAGCTACGCTTTTCACCATGCGGTTCATTGCGACTCCTTTAGAGCCATCGTTTACAAAGCTTCGAAAATGCCGGCGGCTCCCATGCCGGTCCCGATGCACATGGTTACCATCCCGTACTTCTGCTTGCGCCGTCTCAAGCCATGCACGATGGTCGCCGTGCGCACCGCACCGGTCGCGCCCAGCGGATGGCCAAGCGCGATTGCGCCGCCGAGGGGATTCACCCTTGTCGGGTCGAGCTTGAGCTCCTTCATGACCGCAAGACTCTGCGCCGCGAAGGCTTCGTTGAGCTCGATCCAGTCGATCTGGTCCTGGGACAAGCCGGTGCTCTTGAGAACCTTCGGGATAGCCGCGATGGGTCCTACGCCCATCACTTCCGGCGGCACGCCGCCCACCGCAAAGCCGACCCAGCGCGCCAGCGGCGAGAGATTCAGTTCCTTCAGCACTCTGTCGCTGACCAGGATGGCGGCGCCGGCGCCGTCGGACATCTGCGAGCTGTTGCCGGCGGTGACCGATCCCTTGGCCGCGAATACCGGCTTCAGCTTGGCGAGACCTTCGGCGCCGGCGTCCGCGCGCGGACCTTCATCGCGCTCGAACGAGCGATTCCGGGTCACGACCTTGCCCGACGCCAGATCGGGCACGTTCTCGCGGATCGGGTACGCGGAGATTTCGGCCGCGAATTCGCCCGCTGCCTGCGCCGCAAGCGCTTTCTGATGGCTCGCGAGCGCAAACGCGTCCTGCTCGTCGCGCGATACCTTCCAGCCTGCGGCGACCTTCTCCGCCGTGAGCCCCATGCCGTAGGCGATGCCGAGGTTCTCGTCCTTGGCAAAGACGTCGGCATTGATTGCCAGCCGGCCGAGCATCGGGATCATGCTCATGCTCTCCGTTCCCGCGGCGATCATGATGTCGGCCTCGCCGGTGCGAATGCGGTCCGCGGCGATCGACACCGCGTTCAATCCCGACGAGCAAAAGCGATTGACGGTCATGCCGGCGACAGTGTTGGGCATCCCCGCAAGCAGCAATCCAATGCGGGCTACATTCATCCCCTGCTCGGATTCTGGCATCGCGCAGCCGACGATAACGTCTTCGACCCTGCCCGGGTCGATCTCCGGCGCCTGCGCGAGCACACTGCGCAGAACGTGAGCGAGCAGCGAGTCAGGACGGGTGTGTCGAAAGGCGCCGCGCGGCGCCTTGCCGACCGGCGTGCGGGTTGCCGCAACAATATAGGCATCTTGCAGTTGTTTGCTCATGTCGAAGCCCCCCGAACACGCGCCGTTACATCAACGGCGCACATAAAACGTCGCGTTTCGATAAACCCCAAACGACTAAACAGTGCGAGAGTGCGTGACGCTCAAATCCTTAAAACCGTCGTTCCCTCGAAAACGAGCCCGCAGGGCGAAGTTTCGAGGAACGGCCAAGCGGGAACCCAGTGTCGTTTCGAGCTATGCCGCTTAAGTCCCGCTTGCGCGGGGGACGACGCGAGCTTTGGCGAGGTGTCATCCCTTTCATCCTCAGCCGGCTCGCGTTCATTCGAGGACCGTTGGGCATCCGAACGGCAGAATCCTTCGTATTGCGCTAAAATATCAGAGACTTGTAATACCAAAGTAAACAAACCCGTGCCCCTTTACGCCCTCGGCCTCAATCACGCGACTGCCCCGGTCAAGGTGCGGGAGCGGATCGCGTTGCAGATGGAATCGCTGGGACCGGCCTTGCGCGACCTGATCGCCTGTCCGACGGTCAAGGAGGCGGCGATACTTTCCACCTGCAATCGCACCGAGGTGTACTTTCATGGTGCGGATGCCG
>DASZZK010000375.1:0-3762 GCA_035544975.1 Casimicrobiaceae bacterium
GTACGCGCGCACGCCCTCGAATACCGCGAGACCGTAGTGCAGCGAATGCGTCAGCACATGCGTCGTCGCGTCGCGCCAGGGCACCAGCTTGCCGTCGTACCAGATAAAACCGTCGCGGTCGGCCATCGACATCGCAAAACCTCATACGTCCCCGGAAAGATGCATTTTATCCGATTTCCGCGCGCCCCTCGGCCCACGCACTGCCGAAAACGGCATCCCACAGCGCCGCGACCACTTCCCGTCGCGGCGTTTGGAGATCTGCTTCGACGCGTGCTTCGCGCGCGCCTTGAAGGCGGACCTGGTGCTGCAGCCGGCGATACTCGCGATACGCAGCAGCCGCAGCCAGCGCGAGCCTGGAAGGAACCAGGCCGAGTTGTGCGCACATGCCGAGGAGGGCGATGTTGCCCACATTCCTGGTCAACTCGCGCTCGGCGTGGGCATGCGCGAGAACCAGAAACTGGACTGTGAATTCGATATCCACCATGCCGCCCCGGTCGTGCTTGAGATCGAAGAGTGAGCTGCGATTCGGATGCGCGGCGTAAATGCGTTGGCGCATGGTCATGACGTCGGCCCGCAACTTGGTCAAGTCGCGCGGCAGGCGCAACAGGGTTTCGCGTTCAACCTCGAACGTGGCGCCGATCGCCGCGTCGCCGGCGACGAAGCGCGCACGCGTCAGCGCCTGGTGCTCCCAGGTCCATGCATGGCCGCGCTGGTAGTTGCGAAAAGCCGTCAAGCTCGACACCAGTAATCCGCTGGCGCCGTCCGGACGCAAGCGAAGATCCGTGTCGTACAACCGCCCGGCGCCGGTCATGCTCGTCACCGCGATATTGAGCCGCTGCGCGAGCCGCGCATAGCGCTGGGGCGCGGCCTCGTCGAGGTCGTCGTACAGGAATACGAGATCGAGGTCGGAGGCGTAGCCGAGCTCTTTTCCGCCGAGCTTGCCGTAACCGATGATGGCAAACTTGGGCGGCGGCGCGTCCCTGCCTTGTAGCTGCGCCCAGCACAGCTTGAGGGTTGCATCGAGCACGATGTCGGCGAGCGCCGAAAGATGATCGGCCAGCCGCTCGATCGACAGCTTCCCTTCCAGGTCCTGGGTCAGCAAGCGAAACGTCTGCGCCTGCTGAAAGTGGCGCAAGGCGTCGATCTGGCGTTCCGGGTCCTCGCCGTGGGCGGCGAGCTGAACGCCAAGCTCGGCCCGCCAATCCTGCCAATCGGGCTCGGTGAGCAGCGAACTGCTGTCCAGCAGTTCGTCGAGCAAAATCGGATGCCGTGTCAGGTATTCCGCGGCCCACGCGCTTGCGCTGAGCAGGTGGGCGAGGCGCGGAAGCACCGGGGGGTGCTCGACCAGGAGCGCGAGATAGGCGCTGCGGCCGCTGATCGCCTCGAGTAGCACGAGCAGGCGGATGAAAACCTCCTGCGGCTGCCCGGTCTTCGCCGCCACGCGCAAGAGCTGTGGCAAGAGCGCATCGAAACGCTGCCGCGAGGCGGGAGGCAGCTGCAAATAGCGCGTGCTGCTGCGTACTCGCGTGAGCTGAGCAAGTAGCGCGGGCGGATCCGCAAAGCCGGCGTCCTCGAGCAATGCGCGATGCAATACCCCGTCGACAGGGTCCCTGCACAAAGCCGCGAACGCATCCTCCTCTTCATCGTCGGCGTCGCCGAAAAGGGCGTCGAAATGACGGTCGACCGTGTCACGATGGCGGCCGAGCGCGGCGGCAAAGGCCGTCGCGTCGGCGAAACCGCAGGCGCGCGCCAACGCGGATCTCGATTCGGCATCTGCCGGCAATTCGTGCGTCTGGGCATCGTCGCGATACTGCAGCCGGTGCTCGAGGTCGCGAAGGAAGGTATAGGCATCGCCAAGCTCGGCCACTGCGGCCGACGGCAGCAGTCCGCGCGCCGCCAGCGCAGCCAACGCCGGCAGCGTCCCGCGCGGGCGCAGCGCCGGCTCGCGCCCGCCTCGTACCAGTTGCAAGGCCTGGACGATGAATTCGATCTCGCGAATGCCGCCGGGTCCGAGCTTGATGTTGGACGCGTAATCCTTGCGCCGGCCCTGGCCGCGGATCTGGCGGTGAACATCGCGCAAGCCGCCGTAGGCGTCGTAGTCGAGATATTTTCGAAACACGAACGGCTGGATCAGCCGCAGGAGCGCGTCGCCCTGGTCCCCGGTCAGCGGTCGCGCCTTCAGCCAGGCATAGCGCTCCCAGGTCCGCCCCTGCGTGATCAGATACGTTTCCAGCGCCACGAACGAAGAGCAAAGGGGGCCCGGGTCGCCGTAGGGTCGCAGCCGCATGTCGACCCTGAATACGAATCCGTCCGCTGTCGCTTCGTCAAGCGTGGCGATGACCCGGCGGCCGAGACGCTCGAAGAATTCCTGATTGGCGAGCGGCTTGCCTCCGTCGCTCGTGCCTGCCTCGTGGTAGACGAACACCAGGTCGATGTCCGATGACGCGTTGAGCTCGCCGCCTCCGAGCTTGCCCATGCCCACGACAATGAGCTTCTGGGCCGCGCCGCTCTCCGCGCCGATCGGATTGCCATGCGTTTCGGCCAGCCACCGGTGATGCGCCGTGACCGTCACCGACGCCGCGACATCGGCCAATCGGGTCATTACGGAACAGACTTCGAGCAGGTTGGCGCGACCGGTCAGATCGCGCAGCAGCGTGCCGAGGAACACGCGCTGCCGCAGCTTGCGCAACAAAAGGGCTAACGCGGCCGAGTCGGGTGCTCGTTGCAGTGCCGCTTCGTCGTCCGTGCCGACGACGAAGGGCGAGTCCAGCGCGGCGGTGACGGCGGCGAATAGCTCGGGCTGTGCGGCGCGGAGGCGACTCGCGTATCGGCTGAACTCGAGCGCCTCGGCGAGGTCCATCGAATATCCCAATGCGGCGACCGTCCCTTTCCGTATGAGGGTAGTGTACTGAGTCAGAAGTTCCGAAGATAAAGGAGCGGATGAAAACGGCTGTCAGGCAAGGCGCGAGGCCGAAACCGTACCCTTTGGTACGGTGAGGCCGAGCAACGCCGCCTGGCGGTTGTTTTCGCCGCGAACTATCGAGAGAATTTCTGACTCAGTACACTAGCCGGTTATTATGCCCTCCGTGCGCGCACCTTCGAAATTCCTCGCCGCATATCCCTCCTGGTTGCAAACGACGGCACGCGCGATCCGCGTTCTGCTGATCGTTGCCATCGTTGCCTTTTGTCTGGTGCTGCTCGCGGTTCGGTTCGTGGTTTTTCCGAAGCTCGAAAGCAATCGCGACGGCCTGACCCAGTTGCTGGAGCGGCAGATCGGCCAGCCGGTGGAAATCGACGCGCTCGCGACCGGCTGGGACGGTTGGAACCCACGGGTCGAGCTCAAGGGCGTGCGCATTCTCGAGCGCGGCGGCGGTGCGCCGACGATGACTCTGCCCGCGATACGGCTGACCGTCGCCTGGACATCGGTGCTTTTTTTCGACCTGCGGTTCAAGGAGCTGACCATCGATCAGCCGCAGTTGTCGGTTCGCCGCGATATTGCGGGCAAATTGCACGTCGCCGGTCTGACCTTCGATCCGGCCGAACGAAACGATGACCAGCGCCTTGCCGCCTGGCTGTTGCGGCAGAGCCGCATCGTCGTCCATGACGCGGCGATCATTTGGAGCGACGAGCTGCGCGCCGCCGCACCGCTGCCGCTCGAGCATGTCGAATTCCGCCTTGAAAACGGTTTCGGTCACCACCGCTTCGGCCTGACGGGTGTTCCGCCCGCGGCGCTTGCGTCGCCGCTCGATCTGCGCGGAGATG
>DASZZK010000376.1:0-11612 GCA_035544975.1 Casimicrobiaceae bacterium
GTCACCGGCTGCGACAGGAACGAGACCTTGGCGCTCATTTCCGGCAGCACGCGCGAATCGATGGCATCGAAACGGACCTTGGTCATCACCGTCGCCTTCGCCCGGTCGACCGTCGGCACGATGCGCGATACCGTGCCGCGAAAGCGCACGTCGGGCAAGGCATCGAGCGTGATCTCGCACGGTTGGCCGACGCTGACTTTCGACAGGCTGGATTCGGAAACGTCGGCTTCCACCTCGAGCGTGCTCATGTCGGCCATGCTGACCACCGCACCTTTCGAGTCGGCTGCCGACGAAAACGGCGTCACCATGTCGCCGACGTTGGCGCTCTTCGACAGGATGATGCCGTCGAACGGAGCGCGAATGACGGTGTAGTCGACGGCGACCTGCGAATTGCGCGCGTTGGCCTCGGCCGCGGCAAGGGACGCCTTGGCGCTTGCGATGCCGGCGACCGCGCGATCGGCGCGCGCCTTGGCCGTATCGAGCGCTGATTCCGAGACGAACTTTTGCGCGATGAGATCGCGCGTCCGCTTGAGCGAGGACGCCGCGTCGCGATCCTCGGCCTGCGCCTGTTCCAGCGTGGCGCGCGCGACCTGAACGTTGGCACGCGCGCCTTCGACCTGGGCCTGGACATCGCTCTTGTCCAGGCGTGCGATGACGTCGCCCGCCTTGACGCGCGAGCCTTCCGCGACCCCCAGCCATTCCAGCCGCCCGGACGCCTTGGACGAGATCGCCGCCTTGCGCTGCGCCACGACGTAGCCGGTGGAATTGATGACCACGAACTGCTGCGAGGGGTAGGTCGTGACGATCGGAGTCGTCTGCACGGTGATCGAGCGCGGCTGCGACGCGAACCAGCCTCCACCGGCGATCGCCAGCAGCAGGATCGCGCCGAGCCACAACCATTTGCGGCGCCGGCGCGTGCGCACCGGCGCGATGCTGCGGTCGATTTTTAGCTTTGAGAGTTCTTCGGAAGACACTGGCGATCGGTACGGCGCTGTAGCAGAGCGAAGGATTATATCCTGCGGGTGCCGCGGGCCGGATCGTCGGAAACACGCATTACTGAGAATTGCTGAAGTGGGTGACAGCAAAAGACACTGGATTCCCGCTCAGTTACTCAAATGAGCGGGAATGACGATTTGCGCAATTACCCGCTCTCGATCACCGGCGTTTGCGGCGATTCGCCCTGCCCTCGGCGTGCGCGTATCCATGCCAGCAGCGAGATGATCACCAGCCCCAGCGCGATCAAGCCGATGCCTGTCCACTCGGTCGCATTCAGGCGCTCGTCGAAGATCATCATCGAGCTCACCAGCGCGATCGCGGGAATGGCGAGCATGTTGAGCGCCGCGGTCCCGGCCGGCAGGAAGCGCAAGACGGCGATCCATAGCACGAAGCCGAACCCCGTCGCGATCGCGCCCGAATAGGCGAGCATCGCCACATAGACGGGACTCCAGTCGACCGGCGGCGTATCGCGGATGAACGGCAGAAAAAAGAAGGGAAGCACGCCGACGATCATCTGCCAGCCGATGAAGTTCAACATGTCGAGATGCTTGTCGCGCTGAAAATACTTGGTCGCGATGGTGCCCGCCGCCCAGCCGAAACCCGACAACACCGCCCACAGTTTCGGCAGAATCGCGTCGTGCCAGTTCCACGGCTCGACGACCAGCGTCAGCCCGGCGAGCGCGAGCAGCACCGCAATCCACTGACTGCCGCGAACGCGTTCGCCCAGCACCGGCCAGGCGAGGAGCAGCGTCCAAAAGGGCATGGTGAACACCAGCACCGACGCGCGGCCGGCACCTCCCGTGAACACCGCCATCGTGGTCGAGCCGAAGTTGATCGTAGTCTGAAAAAAGCCGGTGACAACAATGGCGATCCACGAGTTTGGCGCCAGAGACTTGCCCTGCCAGAGCATCAGCGCGAACAGGACCGCGATCGCCACCAGGATGCGCTGGATGTTGAACACGATCGGATCGGCATGCTGCATCGCGAGCTTCAGCGCCACCCAGTTGAAGCCCCAGACCACCGTCAGGACGACCAGCGCGACATATGCACCGCGGCGCGAGCGAATCGCGAAGCGCTGCACGATCACGTGCTCAAGAAAGCCTCGATCGCGGAAGCAACGGCTACCGGCTGATCGTGATGCAGCATGTGCCCGGCGTCGGGGATCGTGAGCAGCTTGCAGTTGGAGAACGCCCCCATGCGCCGTTTCAGCTCCGCTTCGACGTCGGGCTTGTCTGCGTCCTGAACCCCGGCGAGCCACTTGAGCACGAACGAATCCCGGGCGCCGATCCAGAGCACGGGCGACGTGACGCGCCTCCAGATCGCGAGCACTTCCTCCATCCGATACACGTGCGGGAAAGGCAGCTTGTGACGCGGGTCCGACATGAGGCGTGCGCTGCCGTCGGGCAGCACCTCGGCCCAGTGCGCGGCGAGAAAGTCGGCCTTGTCGCGGGGAAGACGCGAATTGTTCTTCTGCAAGCGGTCGGCTACCGCGGCGATGCTGGGATAGGGCGCGAACGAAGGTGGATCACGCAAAGCATCGAGCCATTTCGCGATCTTGTCCGGCGCAAGCTCAGGGCCCTCGGCCGGGATGCCGAAACCATCGAGCGAGATCGCGTGCGAAATCCGCGCCGGCCGTATGCCCGCGAAGAGGCAGGCGACGTTGCCGCCAAGACTGTGGCCGACGACGCGAGCCGGCTCGCCGGGCGATAAATGGTCGAGCAGCGCTTCGAGGTCGGCGAGGTAATCGACGAACCAGTAGCCGTCGGGACACCATTCGCTGCGGCCGAAACCGCGCCAGTCGGGAGCGATGACGAACCAATCGCGCTTGAGCGCGTCGACCAGAAACTGAAACGACGCGCCGACATCCATCCAGCCGTGAAGCATGAACAGCTTCGGCGCGCTGGGCTTTCCCCAGCTGCGGACGTGGCAGGAAAGACCTCGAATCGCGATCGACTGCGAAGTGGACGGCGTCACACGCTCATCGCTTCTTGCACAACGCGTTTCCGTCGAACCAGCCGGTGCGATATTGGCCGTCGCTCTTGAATCGCACCGCGTCCTTTTGTTCCAGGGCGCCGGTGCTGGCGCAGCCGTCGGCGTAACCCTGCCGGTACGGCAGAGGAAAGCCCTGTAAATTGATTTGGGCCGCGGGATTGGCGCTGGTCGTGGGGGGTGCCTGGGGCCTCGGCGGCTCCGGCGCGCCCGGCAGCTCGGCCGGCGGAATGTTGGCCGGAGGCACGCTCGCGCAAGACGCGACCATGATCGCGGCCAGCGCAAGCGCGAGGCTCCGGCAATGATTTCTGATTTTCGGCAAGGAGTCTAAGCCAGGAGTCAAAGCGAGTAAAATTGTACATCATGAGCGCGCTCAGGCAGGTCAGTTCCGTCGGCTTCGTCCATCTGCGCCTGCACAGTGAGTATTCGATCGTCGACGGGATGGTGCGCCTCGACGAAGCGGTCGCCGCCGCAGCAGCCGATCGCATGCCCGCGCTGGCCCTGACCGATCTCTCCAACGTGTTCGGCATGGTCAAGTTCTACAAGGCCGCGCGCTCGAAGGGCATCAAGCCCATCATCGGCTGCGACGTCTGGGTGACTCACGATTCCGAGCGCGACGCGCCTCATCGTCTGCTCTTGCTTTGCCAATCGCGCGTGGGCTATCTCAAGCTTGCGGACTGGCTGACTCGCGCCTACCGCACCAACCAGTATCGCGGCCGCGCGGAAATGAGACGCGCATGGTTCGCCGAGGGCACCGATGGCCTGATCGCGCTGTCCGGATTCGCCGGCGGCGACGTGGGCCATGCGCTTCTTCAGGGCAGTCCGTTCGCGGCACGCGCCGCGGCAGATGCTTGGGCGAAGCTTTTCCCGGATCGCTTTTATCTCGAAGTGCAGCGCGCCGGCCGCAGCGACGACGACGCCCTGACCGCCGCCACCGTGCGGCTCGCTTGCGAGTGCTCGCTGCCCGTCGTCGCGACGCACCCGGTGCAGTTCGCGGCCCACGCCGAGTTCCGAGCGCACGAAGCCCGCGTGTGCATCGCCGAGGGTTACGTCCTCTCCGATCCGCGACGGCCGAAACGCTTCACGCCGGAGCAATATTTCACGACCCAGGATGAAATGGCGCGGCGTTTTGCCGACCTGCCCGGCGCACTGGCAAACAGCGTGGCGATCGCGCAGCGCTGCAATCTCACGCTGCCGCTGGGCAAGAATTATCTGCCCGCGTTTCCAACGCCTGACGGCGTGTCGCTGGAGCAACATCTGCACAGCGAAGCCAGCATCGGCCTGCAGCAGCGCCTGAACGTCGCGTTCGGAGAGCCTGACGAGCGCGAGCGCATGCGGCCGGAATACGTCGCCCGCCTCGAGTTCGAGGTGAAGACCATCATCCAGATGGGATACGCCGGATACTTCCTGATCGTCGCCGACTTCATCAATTGGGCCAAGCGCAACGGCGTTCCGGTCGGTCCGGGGCGTGGATCCGGCGCCGGCTCGCTGGTGGCTTACAGCCTCGGCATCACCGATCTCGACCCGTTGCGCTACACGCTGCTGTTCGAGCGCTTCCTGAATCCCGAGCGGGTGTCGATGCCGGACTTCGACATCGACTTCTGTCAGGATGGGCGCGATCGCGTCATCGACTACGTGAAGCTTAAGTACGGCGCCGAATCGGTGTCGCAGATCGTGACCTTCGGCACCATGGCGGCAAGAGCGGTGGTGCGCGACGTGGGCCGGGTGCTCGACCTGCCGTATACATTCTGCGACGGCATCGCCAAGCTGATTCCGTTTCAACCGGGAAGAATGGTCACGCTCAAGCGCCGCCGGCGCGACGCCGAAGCGCAGGCGAACGTCGTTTACGCGCGCGACGTGGAACCGCTGATCAACGAGCGCGAAGCCGCGGAGGAGGAAGTGCGCGAGCTCTTAAGCCTCGCCGAGCAGCTCGAGGGTCTTGCGCGCAACGTCGGCATGCATGCCGGCGGCGTGTTGATCGCTCCCGGCAAGCTCACCGACTTTTGTCCCCTGTACACCCAGGCCGGATCCGACGCGCCGGTATCGCAATTCGACAAGGACGACGTCGAGCTCGTCGGCCTGGTCAAGTTCGACTTTCTGGGCCTGACCACGCTGACCATTCTCGACTGGACGCTGCGCTATATCAGGAAGCTCGATCCCGCGTCGACCGTGGCGCTGGAGACGCTGCCGATCGATGACAAGGCGGCGTACGACATTTTCAAGAACGGAAATACGACGGGGGTGTTCCAGTTCGAATCGCGCGGCATGCGCGAGCTCCTTTTGCAGGCGCCGCCGAAGCGCTTCGACGACGTGGTCGCGCTGGTGGCGCTCTACCGGCCGGGACCGATGGAGCTGATCCCGGATTATGTGCGCCGCAAACAGGGCGCGGAGCGGTTCGAATATCACGACGCCCGGCTGGAGCCGATTCTTTCACCGACCTACGGGGTGATGGTCTATCAGGAACAGGTGATGCAGATTGCGCAGGTTATCGGCGGCTACACGCTCGGAGCCGCCGACCTGCTGCGCCGGGCGATGGGCAAGAAGCTGCCCGACGAGATGGCCAAGCACCGCCAGGGTTTCGTGTCCGGCGCCATCGATCGCGGCCTGTCGTCGGCCAAGGCGACGCAGCTGTTCGACCACATGGAAAAATTCGCTGGCTACGGCTTCAACAAGTCGCACGCCGCGGCCTACGCGCTGATCGCCTATCAGACGGCGTACTTCAAGGCGCATCATCCCGCGGCATTCATGGCGGCGAACCTTTCGCTGGTGATGGACGATACCGACAAGGTCCGCCAGTTCTACGTCGACGCTCTGGCGCTCGGCCTGGAGATGCTGCCGCCGGACGTGAACGCGTCCTCCTACCGCTTCGAGCCGGTCGATGAACGGCGCGTTCGCTATGGCCTCGGCGGCGTCAAGGGCACGGGGCGCGCGGCCACCGAAGCGATCGTCGCCGCCCGCGACAAAGGTCCATTCGTCGATCTGTTCGACTTCTGCTGCCGCGTCGACAAGCGGGTCGTCAACCGGCGCGCGGTCGAAGCGCTGATCCGTGCAGGGGCATTCGACACCCTCGATTCGAGGCGAGCAAGTCTGCTTGCCTCGGTCGGCCCCGCGATGGACCACGCCGAGCACGCGGACCGCTCGGCGTCGCAGGTCTCGCTGTTCGGAGAGCACGGCGACGACGGAGGAGCAGCGGGGCCGGCACTGATCTCCGCACGCGAATGGACGGAGACCGAGCGTCTCGTCCAGGAAAAAGCGAGCCTGGGCTTTTATCTCTCAGGCCATCCTTATCACGCGTACGCGACGGAGCTGACGCAGCTGGTTCAGCAACCCTTGAGCGCGCTGCGGCCGTCACCAACGACCATACGCATCGCCGGCGTCGTCGCGCAGCTGCGCACGCAGTCGTCGCGGCGCGGAAAGATGGCGTTCGTGATCCTCGACGACGGCAAGGATCAATGCGAGGTCGCCATCTTCAACGAGACCTTCGACGCCTACCGACACATCCTTCGTGAGGACGCGCTGCTGGTCGCCGAAGTCAAGGTGATGCAGCGCACCGGTGACGACGGTCAGGTTCAATCGATGCGGATTGTCGCCGAGTCACTGCACGATCTCGCCGGTGCACGTCGCAAGTGGGCCCGCTCGCTCAAGATCGCCTGCAATGGATCGAGCTCTGCCGAACGCCTGCTCGAGTTGTTGACGCCTTTTCGCAGCGGCGCCAGCGGTGCGGCTGCGATCATCGTCAACTACCAGAATCGATCGTCCAGCGGGGACATCGAGCTCGGCAGCGACTGGCGGGTCAATCTCGACGATCGCCTGCTCGAAAGCCTGCGCGAGAGGTTTTCACCCGAGAACGTGCAGGTCGTCTATTGAAACGACGATTCCCGTAAGCCGAAGTTATCGCGAGCTCCTCTTGAAAATGCGCGCAGGAAAAGGCTCGCGTATCGCGACCGAGCAAGAAACGGACCTGCACGCGCGTGGAAGAACTTGGAGACAACGAGGCGGCCGGCTTGCGCCGCGGTTCAGCCGGCGAGCTCGACCTTGTCGACGAAATGCTTGGTGTCGCCCATCCAGCTCCAGCGAAAATATTTCTCGCGGTAGTGCAGCTTGACCTTCCGATTGCCCGCAATGGCGGTGTCGATGTCCTTGCGCACCTGCTCGTCGTCGTCGCGGACGCTGAAGTCCCAGAGCCTGGTCGCGACACCGGCGGTCGGATCCTGCTGCAGGAAGCCGAAGTCCAGCGTCCCTTCCCAGGTCTTGAACACGTAGCCGCTGCGCGAGAGCTTGATGACTTGCCCGACGCGATAGCCGTCGCTGTAGTCGGCGACGAAGGCGAACCAGCCAAACCCCGCGAGAAACAGCACCACAACGATCAGCGCGATGAGTTTTTTCACGCGGAGTTCAACCAGCGATGTCGGGCCGCCAGTGTAGCGCAGATCGATGCGCGCTGAAGCGAGCGGCCTGCTGCGCTACAATGTTTGCCCCAGCAAGTCTGAAGTCTTTCGTATGCCTGCCGCAATTCCCGAAATTATGCGTTATGTCGCCGCCCGCGAGCCGGGGCCGTGCGACGTCCTGATGCTCGGCCAGACTGCGACGCCCGCGCCGAAAAGCGGAGAAGTGCTGATCGAGGTTGCCTACGCCGGCGTCAATCGTCCGGACTGCGTCCAGCGCGCTGGCCTCTACCCGCCTCCCGCTGATGCCTCACCCATCATCGGTCTGGAAGTTGCCGGCACGGTCGTTGCGGTCGGCGAAGGAATATCCGAGTGGGTAGTCGGTGACAAGGTTTGCGCGCTGACACCCGGCGGCGGTTACGCCGAATATTGCGTGACACCGGCAGCGCACTGCCTGCCGTTGCCGAAAGGTCTGACGCTGCTGGAAGCGGCGAGCCTTCCGGAGAATTATTTTACGGTCTGGAATAATCTCTTCGACCGGGTTCATCTGTCGGCGGGCGAAACGCTACTCGTGCACGGCGGGTCGAGCGGCATCGGCCTCACTGCGATCCAGCTCGCCAAGGCATTCGGGGCAACGGTATTCACGACCGTCGGCGGCGCGGACAAGGCTCTCTTCTGCCGCGACATCGGCGCCGATCACGTGATCAATTACCGCGAGCAGGATTTCGTCGCCGAGGTCGCGGCGATCACCGGCAAGAAAGGCGTGGACGTGGTGCTCGACATGGTCGGCGGGGATTATATCGAAAAGAACATGAAATGCCTGGCGCTGGAGGGGCGCATGGCCATCATCGCGTTTCTGCAGGGAAGCAAGGTAACGGTGGAATGGCGCCACATCATGATGAAGCGCCTGACCGTCAGCGGCTCGACGCTACGGGCGAGCCCTGTGAAACGCAAGTCCGAGATCGCGAAGAGCCTGCGCGCCAAGGTGTGGCCGCTGTTCGAAGCGAAGAAGCTCAAGCCGGTTATCTACCGGGTGTTCCCGCTGGCAGATGCGGCCGAGGCGCACCGGTTGATGGAATCGAGCGCACACATCGGCAAGATCATGCTCGAGGTGCGGCCGTACTAGCTGCTCATGCCGACCGCTAGCGCTGACCGCTTTCTGCCGAGCGGCACGGTCACGTTCCTGTTCACCGACATCGAGGGCAGCACGCGGCTGTGGGAGACGCAGCACGCGGCGATGCAGCAGGCCCTCGCCCACCACCCTGCGATCCTGCGCGACGCCATCGAGACCAACGACGGCTATCTGGTCAAGACCACCGGCGATGGTGCCCATGCGGCGTTTGCGATCTCGGCCGATGCGATCGCGGCGTGTCTGGCCGCGCAGCGGGCGTTGAAGGCCCACGCCTGGGCGTCCGAATCACGATGTCGACCCCTTCCGTCGCGCCTGCCGGGGCGCCAACGAGCCGCTAGTTGCTTCAAGTTCTTGCTAGGACTGATCCGAGCAGTGCTAATGGTTACACACAAAGCAATTGAACTTGTTATCGGGAATACCAAGGAAAATGCGATGCGCGCATTGTGGATCACCGTCCCAGGCGATCCCGTAGCTGCTGACGTTGCAGGTAAATTAAGAGTCCGATCACTATCCCGATTACGATGGTGTGAATCCAGTCCATGTGAAGCACGGTTACCTGGGCCACAAAGGCTCCGACATCAACCAAAAGGAGCAGACATCCTCCCAGTGCCGACACTGTCGGGATCAGAACCATAATGGCGCCGATGACTTCAAGCACGCCCGTCGCATAGCGAAACCACTGCCCAAGCCCGACAGTCTCGAACTCTTGGACCATCATGGGTTGACCGGTCAGTTTCATGAAACCGGCGAAGAGGAACAGGCCGGCTACCACGATGCGAAGAGCCCAGAGACCAATCTTCCTCAGGCCAGAAGCGGGCGACGAGACGAAGGTCATTGCGCATTTCCTTTAACGGTGGCGATCACTGAGGGTGAGACGGGGGTGTCGCCGAGTGAGACCGAGAAGTCTGCGGCCCGAACCCTGAACAGCATGCCGTAGACCATCTTGCTTTTCATCGTGTTTCCTTTCTTGATCAATGTGTTCTGAGGGCCGCCGCGCTCACGCCATCACGATCACGGCCTTGCCCTTGGTCCGTCGACCTGCTTTGAGTTCACCGATCAGCGCGATGGCCTCGTCCAGTTTGACGCTCCGGCCGATCGAGATGCCAAGCTTTCCGCGACCCGCCAGATCGGAATTTCCTGCAGGATCGAAGTGTCCGGGGTCCCGAAGACGAGCTTGCGTCGCGGAGAGTATAGGCTGCGCAAGAATTTGCCCGGCGTCGGATTTACGTCCAGCACTGATCGGTTGCCCTGCTGCGGCGTCGGGCCGCATCACCGGGCGTTGCGAACAATTTGTTCGTTACACTACGGTATGCTCTCCCACGCGTTTCGCAAGGAGGCACATCTTTGGGCGATACGAACAAAGCTGTTCGCACCACCGGGCCGGTGCGACGATTGCCGCGCCGTGACCGAGACGCTTGCGCGCATTGGCGACAAATGGACCGTGCTGGTGGTCGGCGCCCTGCACAACGGGCCGATGCGCTACAACGAGATTCGTCGGGCGGTCGACGGGATCTCGCAGCGCATGCTCACGCTGACCCTGAAAGGTCTGGAGCAGGACGGGCTCGTGACCCGGACGATGTACCCGACGATTCCGCCGCGTGTGGACTATGAGCTGACCGAGCTGGGGAGAAAGCTGATCGTGCCGTTGCGAGTTCTCGTAGACTGGGCCGTCAAGTACCGGCCGGCGATGCTTGCCGCGCGCGAGAAATTCGCGAAGAAGGAACGGCGCAAGGCGTTGCAGGCGAGTTTCACCACGCCGAAATAGGCCGGATTGGTCTTTGTGGCGGCGCGCCGTTAAGCGGTCGGCGCGCTTCGGCACTCACGCGGCGCCGCATGGCGACGCGCCTGTGCGAGCGGTCACCCTTCGTTGCCGAATCGCAGCCATCGACGTGACCAAGTCGCATCGGCGTTGACACTGGCACGGTGCCCATCTACTTTGAACAGTTCCAGAGTGGTCGCTCGTCAACGCCCGGTCTTGGCCGAAACTGCTAGTTGATGAGCCACCACATTTCGTCCGCAAACGTGGCGATTGCAGACACGCGAGGAATTCCTATGAACGTCGGGTGAGGGTCGAACCCGGTCGTTGAGGACCTGAGCGCTCGGCAGATCAGATCAATACGTCGCGCGGCCACCCGAGAGATCGAATACGGCGCCGGTCGAAAACGAGCACTCCTCGGTGCATAACCAGGCGACCAACGCGGCGATTTCCTCGACCGTTCCGAAACGGCCGAGCGGAATCTTCGACAGCATGAAATCGATGTGCTGCTGCGTTATCTGATCGAAGATCGCCGTCTTGACCGCCGCCGGCGTGACGCAGTTGACGCGAATGCCGGTCTTGGCGAGCTCCTTGGCGATCGACTTGGTCAGGCCGATGACACCGGCCTTGGAAGCGCTGTATGCGCTGGCGTTGGGATTGCCTTCCTTGCCGGCGATGGAGGCGATATTCACAATGCGGCCATAGTCCCGCTCGAGCATCAGCGGAACGATCGCCCGGTTGCAATAGAAGACTCCGTTGAGGTTGATGCCGATCACCTGTTGCCATTGATCGACGGTGTACTGCCAGGTCGTGGCATTGATTCCCGCGATGCCGGCCGAGCAAACGAGGGCGTCGACCCGACCCAGGGCACTCGACGTTGACTTGGCTGCCGCATCGACGCTTGCGACGTCGGCAACGTCGACGACGCAGGCTTCGGTCCCCTTGCCCAAGGCGGACTGCGCGCTTTTCAATGCCGACGGATCTTTGTCCCAGAGGCTGACCCTGCCGCCGCTCGCCACCAGCCGCTGCGCGATCGCAAGTCCGATGCCTGCCGCGCCGCCGGTAATGACGGCGGTACGGCCGTCGAAATCGAGTCGATTCATCGCCCGCGCTCCCATCGAAATCTGCGGGCCATCGTATCACGCATCATGCGTCGTCAAGATCTTGTGGCGCGTGTGCAAGCTGTCGGCCGCGACATCGCCGCGTAGCCGCAACCAAAAGAAACGGCCGGCAACCCAAGGGTAGCCGGCCGCCGTGATACGCAAAATTATTCGTGTGTCGTCGTCTGTGCCGTCCCTACACCGACTATGACTCAATAGATTCGAGGCGTCGTCAGTTCGTCCGGCGTCGATCG
>DASZZK010000377.1:0-7968 GCA_035544975.1 Casimicrobiaceae bacterium
GTACGTGCGGGATGGGAATTTACTGGAATACGGGTTCGCGTGCAAGCCCGCCTGGCACGCGAATCTCTGCCTAAGTCACCAAAGAAACAACTAGATAACGCATCCGCGGCCACGCTGCTGATGCTTGCCGCGGAACTCGGCGAGTCACCGCTTGCACAAGCGCTGCGACGGCTTGCGAGCATGCGATCGCGCACGGACTCCGTTGGCCACTCAGTTGACAACGGAGGCCACGGCGACGAGCCGCTCGAAGGCGTAGAAGACAAGAACCCCGAGCAATAGAAAGATGGTGTATTTGACGACCTGCCAGATAAAGCGCAAATATCGCCGGTCGCGTTTGAAGATATAGAACGCCAACGCAACCGCGATGGTCGCCAGCGCCAGGAACAGCAGGAATCGAACGAGAACCAGCGAGGACCTCTCTACAGCGCGAACCTCTCTACGGGCCAGCGCTCACACGCCTTTAGCGTCATGCCCCCTGAACCTGCCACGACCGGAATGCGCTCGGCACGTCCGCGGGCGCATCGAAGGTGACCAGCTCCCAGGCTTCGGGTCGCGAGAGCAAGACGCGCGACAAGGCGTTGTTCAGCCCGTGACCGGATTTGTAGGCGGTGTATTTGCCGATCAACGGGTGTCCGAGCAGATACAGATCGCCGATCGCGTCGAGCACCTTGTGCTTGGCAAATTCGTTGTCGTAACGCAGCCCCTCGCTGTTCAGGATCCGCGTTTCATCGAGCACGATCGCATTCTGCAGGTTGCCCCCCAGGATAAGGCCTGCGGCACGCAACGCCTCCACGTCCTGCATGAAGCCGAAGGTTCGAGCGCGGCTGACTTCCTTGATGTACGAATGCTCGGCAAAATCGATCGCGACGTGGCGGTTTTCCGATCCGAACACCGGGTGCGGGAAATCGATTGTGAAATCGAGCATGAACCCCTGATGTGGATCGAAGCGCGCCCACTTGTCGTCTTGCCGCGCTTCGACGGCCGACTTGATCCGCAAATAGCGTTTGGGTCTCGACTGCTCAACGATGCCGGCCGACTGCAACAGAAAGACGAACGGCCCCGCGCTTCCATCCATGATCGGGATCTCGGGACCGGCAACGTCGACGTGCAAATTGTCGATTCCCAACCCGGCAAGCGCCGACATCAGGTGCTCCACCGTCGAGATTCGAGCTCCGTCCTTTTCCAGCGACGACGACAGGCGCGTGTCGCCGACATTGCGAGCGTCAGCGGCTATCGTTACCGGTTTGGGCAGATCGGTGCGGTGGAAAACAATGCCGGTATCCGGCGACGCCGGGCGCAGCATCAGCTCGACGCGTACGCCGGTGTGCAAACCAACACCGGTCGACTTGATCTTGTTCTTGAGCGTGCGCTGTCTGAGCATCGTGGAAGCCTCTCGCCGCAATCGGATAAAACTGCCCGAAAGCACGACGGTTCAATGGCTTACGTCATGTTACCACATCCGCGGTCGGTATCGCCGGACGAACGCATTTCGTTACACACGAGAGACTACTTGTCATGGTCCAGACCGCGCCGTTCAGTCGGCCTGCTTGCGCAGGAATGCCGGAATATCGGCAGGGTCGAACGCCGATGCTCCGCTTGCCGGCGCCGCCGCGCGACCGCGCCGCACCACCGCCGGGGTCTTGTCCAGACTGTCATAGTCGACGTTTCCCGCGTGCATGCCGATCCCGTCGGTGCCGTTACGCTCTATCACCTGCTCGACGACTTCGAGACGCGGCTGCCGCGCCTTGGCCGCGGCTCCGCCCAAGCCGGTAGCGATCATGGTCACGCGCAATTCGTCGCCGATCGAGTCGTCGATGACCGTGCCGACGATGACCAGGGCTTCGTCCGCGGTAAATTCCTTGATTGTCTCCATCACCTGATGGTATTCCTTCATCTTCAGTCCGGACGATGCGGTGATATTGACCAGCACGCCGCGCGCTCCGGAAAGATTGACCTCTTCCAGGAGAGGGCTGGCCACGGCACGCTCGGCAGCAAGGCGGGCCCTGTCCGCGCCCGCCGCCGTCGCCGAGCCCATCATCGCCATGCCCACTTCCGACATCACAGTGCGCACGTCGGCAAAATCGACGTTGACCAGTCCCGGATTGTTGATGACCTCGGCGATGCCGGAAACCGCGCTGCGCAGAACGTCGTTGGCGGCAGCATAGGCGTCCAGCACCGAGACATCCTCTCCCAGCACCTGCATCAGCTTGTCGTTGGGAATGATGATCAACGAGTCGACGCATTTCTTGAGCTCTTCGATGCCGGCGTCGGCCACTCTCTGCCGCTTGCCTTCGAACCGGAAGGGCCGCGTTACGACCGCGACGGTCAGAATGCCGCGGTCCTTCGCCACCTGCGCGACAATCGGCGCGGCCCCGGTCCCTGTTCCCCCGCCCATGCCGGCGGTGATGAACAGCATATCGGCGCCATCGATCATCTCCGCGATGCGATCCTTGTCCTCCATGGCCGCGTCGCGCCCGATCTCCGGACGTGCTCCGGCACCGAGCCCGCGCGTGAGGCTGCTGCCGAGCTGCAATTGAATCCGCGCGGTGGAGCGCTTGAGCGCTTGCGCGTCGGTATTCGCGGCGATGAATTCGACGCCCGGCAGTCCTTTTCCGATCATGTGCTCGACGGCGTTACCGCCGCACCCGCCTACGCCTATTACTTTGATGACCGCTTCCTGCGGGTTCTGGTCGATGATCTCGAACATATTGTGCTCCTTTTCCTGTCTGATTGCTAAAGTAACTCCAACGTTGAAGCGCGAGCCGGCTGGCTTGTTGCTTGCTCGTCATGCAAGACATCAGCCTCGAGGGAGGACGCCTTGCACCCGCCGACCGCGCGCGATCTCAAAAATTCGCCTTGAACCATTGCCTCATCCGTTCCGCGACATTGCCCAAGCCTTTGCCCTTTTCGCGCGCCAGTTCCGCGCGCAGGAATTGTTCTCGCCCGTCGAGCAGCAAGCCGACGGCAGTGGCGTAACGCGGGCTGCGCACGACGTCCGCGAGCCCGCCGACATACGCCGGAACGCCGATGCGGACGGGCAGGTGAAACACTTCCTCGCCCAGCTCCACCATCCCTTGCAGCAGCGCCGAACCACCCGTGAGGACGATGCCCGACGAGAGCAGCTCCTCGAGGCCGCTGCGGCGCAATTCGGCCTGCGCCAGCGTGTAGAGCTCCTCGATCCGCGGCTCGATCACCTCCGCCAGCATCTGGCGCGAGAGCTTGCGCGGACCGCGCTCACCGACGCCCGGCACTTCGATGACGTCGTTGGGATCGGCGAGCTGCCGCAACGCGCAGCCGTGGCGGAGCTTCAGTTCCTCCGCTTCCTTGGTCGGCGTGCGCAAGGTCATCGCGATGTCGTTGGTCACCTGATCGCCGGCGATGGGAATCACCGCCGTGTGGCGTATCGCGCCGCCGGTGAAGACCGCGAGATCGGTCGTTCCGCCGCCGATGTCCATGACGCAGACGCCGAGGTCCTTCTCGTCCTCGTTCAGCACCGCGAGCGCGGAGGCCAGCGGCTGCAGCATGACGTCCTTCACCACCAGGCCACAGCGCCGCACGCACTTGGTGATGTTCTCGACCGCGGAAACCGCTCCGGTGACGATGTGCACTTTCACCTCGAGCCGCACGCCGCTCATCCCCAGCGGCTCGCGCACGTCCTCCTGCCCGTCGACGATGAATTCCTGCGGCAGGATGTGCAGTACCTGCTGATCGTTGGGAATCGCGATTGCCTTTGCCGTTTCCACGACGCGGTCGATGTCGGCCTGAGTGACTTCCTTTTCCTTGATCGCCACCATCCCGCTGGAATTGAGGCTTCTGATGTGGCTTCCCGCGATGCCCGTGAAGACTTCGGTGATCGCACAATCGGCCATCAGCTCGGCTTCTTCCAGCACGCGCTGGATCGAGGCCATCGTTGCCTCGATGTTGACCACGACGCCTTTTTTCAGCCCGCGCGAGGGCTGAGTTCCGAGGCCGATGATGTTCAGCTTCTTGTCGGGGGTGATCTCGGCGACGATGGCAACGATCTTCGACGTGCCGATGTCGAGTCCGACAATCAGATTTTTCGCGTCTCTCACCATGCGTCTCTCACCACGCGTCTCTCACCATGCGTCTTTCACCATGCGTCTTTCACAATGTCTTTTCCGGTGGATCACTGCTTAAGCAGCCTTCTTCATGGCGCGTTCCTTGAAGCCGGGAACGCGCGCGGCAAAACCGTTGCGATATCGAAGGTCGGCGTACCCGACGCGAGTGCCAGCACGGGCGAGCGCGCCGACAGTCCTCGCGTAATAGCCGACGAAGCGGTTGAGCCGTTCCGCCGGCTCGCTTCGCCCCAGCGCGATCGTCAGCGCCGGCGCCGCGGCGGTCTTGAGCTCCCAGCCTCCACGCGCGGAAAGCCGCATCTCGCCGATGGTCAGGCCGGCGCGCTCGAGGGCAGCGCCGAATTCCACGAAGCGCGCGCTCATTTCTCCGGCGCCGCCCTCGGGTCCGATGAACTGCGGCAGCTCGCCGTCGTAGTCCGCGATGAATACTTCGCCCTCTTTGTTGACGAGCGCGTTGTCGTTCCAGCGCGCAAGCGGCGAGTGCTCGGTGACAAATATCTCGAGCCGATTCGGCCATTGCCGCCGCAGCGCCACGCCACGCACCCAAGGTACGCGTTGCAGCGAGTCGCGCGCCTCGGCAAGCTGCATGGTGAAGAAAGTGCCCTGAAGCTCTTCGCGAACGACTGCCTCGAGATACGCGGGGTTGACCCGCGACAACGAGCCCGCGACCACAATCTCTCGCAGCGCGAACGCAGGTTGGCGCACGGCCCACGCCGTTGCCGCCCAACAAAGCAACGCGAGCGCAAAGAGCGCGATCGCAAACGCCACCGCGTTCAGCTGGCGCGGGTTATCCCACATGCGCGCCTCGCAAAATTTCCACGCACAAGTCGGGGAACTCCATCCCTTCGCGGCGCGCCGCCATCGGCACCAGGCTGTGCGCGGTCATGCCGGGAGAGGTATTCACCTCGAGGAACTTCCACGTCCCGCCTTCTTCGAGGATGAGGTCGACCCGTCCCCAGCCGCTGCAACCGACCGTCCGGTACGCCTCCAGCGACTGCACCAGGATCTCGCTCTCGACGCCGCCGTCGATTCCCGATGGACAGAAATATTTCGTTTCGTCGGAGAAATATTTGTGGTGATAGTCGTAGTTGCCCTGAGGCGCGTCGATCCTGATCAGCGGCAGCGCGCGATCGCCGAGAATCGACGCGGTCAATTCGATGCCGGCGACGAGCTCCTCGACCAGCACCAGATCGTCGTGCTCGACCGCCGTCCGGTAGGCCATCGCGAGCTCATCGTGATCGACGCCGGTAACGCGTGTAATGCCTATGGACGAGCCCACGCGCGCCGGCTTGACGAACAGCGGCAGCCCGAGCTTGGCTACCACCGCCCACCAATCCGTGCTCGCATCCACCACTTCGTATCGCGGTGTCGGAATGCCGCTGGCGATCCAGACCAGCTTGGTGCGCCACTTGTCCATCGCCAGTGCAGAAGCCATCACGCCGCTGCCGGTATATGGAATGCCGAGCACTTCCAGCGCGCCCTGGACCGTCCCGTCCTCGCCGAAGCGGCCATGAAGCGCTATAAACACCCTTTGGAAGCCATCGGATTTGAGATCGCACAGCGCCCGCTCGGCCGGATCGAAGGCGTGGGCGTCGACGCCTCTGCTTTTCAACGCGGCAAGCACGGCATTGCCCGACAGAAACGAGATCTCCCGCTCCGAGGAAGGCCCGCCCATGAGTACTGCCACCTTTCCGAACTCGCTCATGCCGGCAGCCCGATTATCCGTACCTCGGGCTCCAGCATGACGCCGGCCTTTTCGGCGACGACTTTGCGCACATGCGAGATCAAGGCTTCGATATCGGACGCGCGTGCCTTGCCATTGGGATTGACGATGAAGTTCGCGTGCTTCTCCGAAACCGAAGCTCCGCCGATGGCATGCCCCTTAAGGCCGCAGGCTTCGATCAATCGCGCCGCGTGATCGCCTTCGGGATTGCGGAACACCGATCCCGCATTGGGCAGGTTGAGCGGCTGGGTCGCGATACGCTTTGCCAGCAGCTCCTTGATGCGTTCGCGTGCACGCGTCGAATCGCCATGCGGAAACCGGAACCATGCCGCGGTGAAGACCCCTTCAATGGACCCGCCATCGGCGCGAAGGACGCTGCGATAGGCGATGGCAAAATCCCTAGGCTCGAGTACCGCGAACGTCCCGTCGCGTTTCGCGAGCTCGACCTTGGCCACGTGCGGCCAGGTCTCACCGCCATAACAGCCGGCGTTCATCGCCAGCGCTCCGCCGACGGTGCCCGGAACACCGGCAAGAAATTCGGCCTCGGCGCAATCGTGCATCGCGGCGAAACGGGCGAGCTTCGGGCTTGCCACGCCCGCTTCCGCGTATACAAATCCATCGGCAATGGCAAGCACGCCTCCGGGCGCATGCATCAGCACGACCGCGCCGCGGACGCCGCCGTCGCGAACCAGCAAGTTGCTGCCGAGTCCAATGACGGTCAGCGGTTCGCCCTCGGGCAACTGGCGCAGGAACACCGCAAGGTCGTCGCGGTCCGCCGGAGCATATGCAAGGTCCGCCTTGCCACCGCAGCGCCAGGCAGTGTGTCGCGCCAGCGGCTCGTCACGGCTCAACTTGCCGCGCATGCCGGTGAATTGAAGTGGCTCGGTCATGATCATGTGGTGGCGGCCACCAGCGGCGAAACCTGGCCGATGGATCCCGCACCCATCGTCAGCACCACGTCGCCATCGCGGGCCATGGCGCGTATCGCCGCCGGCATCTCGAAGACGTCTTCGACGAACACCGGCTCGATCCTGCCGCCGATGCGCAATGCGCGGGTCAGCGCGCGTCCGTCGGCGGCGACGATCGGAGCCTCGCCGGCCGGATAGACCTCGGCCACCAGCAGCGCGTCGGCGGTCGACAGGATCTTGACGAAATCCTCGAACAGATCGCGCGTTCGCGTATAGCGATGCGGCTGGAACGCGAGCACCAGCCGTCGCCCGGGAAAGCTGCGGCGCACCGCGTCGAGCGTCGCCGCCATTTCGGTGGGATGGTGGCCGTAGTCGTCGATCAGCGTGAACGAGCCGCCGCGCGGAATCGCGATCTCGCCAAAGCGCTGAAAGCGACGACCGACACCTTTGAACTCCGACAAGGCTTTGGCGATGGCCGCGTCGGCAACGCCAGCCTCGCGTCCTACTGCGATGGCGGCAAGCGCATTCTGGACGTTGTGCACGCCGGCGAGATTGAGCTCCACGGATAGCGCCGGAATGTCCGCTTTCGTCGCCACGAAGCGCATGCGTCCACCCGCGTGATCGATTTTCTGCGCTCGAAGTTGCGCGTCTTCGGCAAGTCCGTAGGTGACAATGGACTTGGTGATCGCCGGAATGATGTCGCGAACGTTGGCGTCGTCGATGCACAGCACCGCGGTGCCGTAGAAAGGCAATCGTTGCGCGAAATTGACGAAGGCTTCCTTGAGTTTCGTGAAGTCGTGCTGGTAGGTTTCCATGTGGTCGGCATCGATGTTGGTGATCACCGCCAGCACCGGTTGCAGGACCAGAAACGACGCGTCCGATTCATCGGCTTCGGCTACCAGAAACTCGCCCTTGCCCAGTCTCGCGTTGGCATCCGCTGAGACCAGCCGGCCGCCGATGACGAACGTCGGATCGAGGCCTCCCTCGGCCAGGACGCTGGCGATCAGACTGGTGGTCGTCGTCTTGCCGTGCGTGCCCGCCACTGCGATCCCCTGCTTGAGCCGCATCAATTCCGCCAGCATCAATGCGCGCGGCACCACGGGAATGTTTTTTTCCCGCGCCGCGGCGATCTCGGGATTGTCTGCAGGCACCGCGGCCGACACGACGACGACATCGGCACCGGCAATATTGTCGGCCGCGTGCCCCGCGGCGATGCGGGCGCCCAGTGCAGTGAGACGGC
>DASZZK010000378.1:0-2856 GCA_035544975.1 Casimicrobiaceae bacterium
CCTGGTCGGCGCCGATGGTCCGAACTCCGCGGTGGCACGGGCCTTCGGCCTCGGCCGCAATCAGGCTTTTCTCGCCGGCGTGGAAACCGAATATCGCGGCGTTGGCGGGGTAGATCCGGACCGGTTGCATTGCTTCGTCGACTCGCGGCTTGCGCGCGGCTATATCGCCTGGGTAGTGCCCGGCGTCGACGGCATCACGCAAGTGGGGCTTGCGGCGCGGCGGCCGGATCGCCTCGACCTGAGAGCGTTCGAGCAAAAAATCAGCGGTCTGTTCGATTTCACCGCCGCGCGGCCCATCGCCCGCCGCGGCGGGCTCATTCCGATCGGCGGCCGGGTCGAGCCTTTCGCCGCGGAACGCGTGCTCCTGGCCGGCGACGCGGCGGGACTGGTGTCGCCTCTGACGGCGGGCGGCATTCATACCGCACTGGAGTCGGGCTGGTGCGCAGCGCATGCCATCGTCGATTTCCTGCAGGACCAGGGTCACGACCCGGCCAGGATTGCTGCCAAAGCGTATCCGCGCTTCGTCTGCAAGCGCGGTTTGCGCTGGCTCGCCGACTTGCCGCCGCCGAACTGTTTGTACGATGCGCTGCTGGGAACGGCGGCCGCGCGGCGCGTGGCAAGCGCCATCTATTTTCATCGCCGTTCAGCGTCGATGAAGGACGAGCAGGAGGACGGCTACTCCCGATCGGCGGACCGTTGACCTGATTTCGGCTGCATTAAATCGAAGTGGCAGAAGGCGCCATCAGCAACACCAGCACGGCCCCGCTTCCGCCGCCGTGACGAGGCGCCTCGCAATAGGCAAGTACCTCGTTTCGCTGGGTCAGCCAGCGCCTGACCTTGGCCTTCAGCACCGGCTCGCGATTGGGCGAGGACAGGCCCTTGCCATGGATGACCCGGACGCAGCGCCAGCGGTGAGACCTCGCCTCGACCAGAAACAGCGCGAGCGCGGCCCGCGCCTCGTCAGTGGTATGCCAATGCAGGTCGAGCTCCGCTTGCACCGCCCAATGACCCCGTCGAAGCTTCGATACGACGTCGGCACCGAGCCCGGCCCGGCGGAAGGTCTGTTCCGATTCGATCTCCTGACCGACCTCCCATGCTCCCGGCGAGGCGTCGAGGCCGTGCCGGCTTGCGGCGAGCGCGTCGGCTTCGTCGGCGATCCGTTTTGCAGGCGATGCGGAGGTCGGTGCCTTGGCGAGCCGCGCGCGGTTTCCCGAGGCAAGCGGCGCCACGTCGGCGAACGCATGCGCCAGATCGAGATCCGCCGCATCGCTCTTCGCGGCTGGGACTTTGCTCTTGATCGCCGCGCTTGCCGGTTTTGCGGCGCCGCGGGTGGCGGCAGCCTTCGCTCGCGGCGCGGCGGCGAGAAGGGTCTTGAGATCGGATAGTTTGGCCATCGTATTCTCCGCGACGCGCGACGACAGAGCTTTGTGCTTGCGAATGGCACGCTCGCGCGAGGCTCTTGCCTCTAGCTCAGTGTTTCCAGATACGCCTCGGCGTCCAATGCTGCCATGCACCCGGTTCCGGCGCTGGTGACCGCCTGCCGATAGACGTGATCGGCTACATCTCCGGCGGCAAACACGCCGGCAACGCTGGTCGCGGTGGCGTTGCCTTCATTGCCGCTTTTGACGCGAATGTAGCCACCGGCCATGACCAGCTGACCTTCGAACAGCTGCGTGTTCGGCGTGTGGCCGATGGCGACAAACACGCCCTGCACATCCAGTTGTTGCGTCGTGCCGCTGCCGACGTGCTTGACCCGCACACCGGTGACGCCGGACTGGTCGCCGGTCACTTCGTCGAGCGTGTGATCCCACAGCACATGCACGTTGCCGCTACCCTTCGTCTTCGCCATCAGCTTGTCGATGAGAATCGCTTCGGCGCGGAACTTGTCCCGGCGGTGAACGACCGCGACACGCTTGGCGATATTGGACAGGTACAGCGCCTCCTCGACCGCGGTGTTGCCGCCGCCGATGACCACGACGTCCTGTCCCTTGTAGAAAAATCCGTCGCACGTCGCGCAGGCAGACACGCCTTTACCCATGAACGCCTGCTCGGAGGCGATGCCGAGATATTTCGCCGAGGCGCCGGTAGCGATGATCAGAGCGTCGCACGTGTATTCGCCCGCGTCGCCGGTCAGGCGAAATGGCCGTTGCCCAAGCTCCGCGGTATGAATGTGGTCGAAGATGATGTCGGTCTCGAAGCGCTCGGCGTGTTTCTGAAATCGCGCCATCAGATCCGGACCCTGCACCCCCTCCGCATCCGCGGGCCAGTTGTCGACATCGGTGGTCGTCATCAACTGCCCGCCTTGCGCGAGGCCGGTGATCAGCACCGGCTTCAGATTCGCTCTCGCGGCGTATACTGCGGCCGAGAATCCGGCCGGCCCGGAGCCAAGTATCAACAGTCGGTGATGCCTGGTGCTCATGTTCTTGCGTTCCTCGAAAGATGGTCGGGATTCTAATGGAAACGCAGAAGGCTTCGTTTCACTGCTCGGCGGCCGGCATCATTCATCATGTGCGATCGCCGCGGCGCTTATGCAAGCTGCACGCAAGCTCCGATGGTGACGACCATAGCGGGATCGAAACCGCACCGTGCGGGAAGCGCGCATCTCGGGAGCGCGATAGATTAGTGTGCTTTCCGCTGCTTGGCTCCCTTTGCGTCGCCTCTCAGGCCGGCGTATCATAGTTCGGAATCAGTTTAAGTGTTCTTTCCAAGTTAATGATTTTTCATATAAAAAAACAACCAGTTGTCCATCGCCGCCAATCCGCGGCTCCGTCTCGACTGCGATCGGCCGAACCCGTGCTCTCGCCGCGCTTCGCGCGCTTGTTGCACGAATCCTGGTGGTTATTGATCGTCGTCGGC
>DASZZK010000379.1:0-4119 GCA_035544975.1 Casimicrobiaceae bacterium
CTCCGATGGCGCCACCGACCGCGCGTGAAACCGATATCGTTGCAGTCGCCGCCCCCAGCGATTCGCGTCCGGCAGCGTGCTGAACCGTTACCTGCGTCGGCGGCATCACCATCCCCAGTCCGGCGCCCGCGAGCAGCGTCAGGCTCAGCACGCTTAGCGTGGAGCCGACGCTGACCGTGGCCGCAAGGAGCAGGTAGGCCAGCGTCGCGAGCGCCAGCCCGAGCTGCGGAAAGAGCTTCACTTCGCCCGTGCGCGTCACCAGACGGCCGATAATGGTGGACGAGACGACCATCGAGAGGGTGATCGGCAGCAACAGCAGGCCCGACTGGCCGATGCCGAGTCCGCGGCCGAGCTGCAGGTAGAGCGGCAGATAAAGAATCGTGGAGAAAAGTGCGGCCGCGAAACAAATCACCACCGCGTCGGAACGAACAATGGCGGGAACAGCGAAGAAGCGGATCGGAATCACCGGATCCGCCACGCGTCGCTCCCACATCACGAGCAGCGCGAAGCCGATCAGCGCGCCTCCCGCAAGCGCCGCCATCGGCCACGATCGCCAGTCGAACCTGTTTCCTCCCGACGACAGCGCGAACAGCAGCGCAAGCGCGGATATCGTGAACAGCAACGCGCCGATAATGTCGGGGTGAAAGCGGCCTTGTCGGATGATGGCCGCCTGCGGAATGCGCCATGCCAGGATGGCGGCGACCAGCCCCAGTGGAAGGTTGACCGCAAACACCGCCCGCCAGCTCAGGTGCTCGGTGAGATACGCCCCCAGCACCGGCCCGGAAGTGCTCGCGAGCGCGAACACGGTGGCGAAATAGCCCGAGAAGCGGCCGCGCTCGCGCGGCGACACATGCTCGCCGATCAGCGCTTGCGCGAGGGTCATCAAGCCGCCGCCGCCGAGGCCCTGGACGGCGCGCGCCGCGATCAGCAGCAGCAATGTCGGCGCCAGAGCGCAGGCCAGCGATGCTGCGGTAAAAATAGCCAGCGCGCCAAGCAACATCCGCCGCCGCCCGAAACGGTCGCCCAAGTGGCCGTACAGCGGCGCCGCAATCGTCGCCGCCAGGAGGTAGGCGATGACGACCCACGACAGATCCGCCAACCCGCCGAGGGATCCGGCGATGGTCGGTAATGCACTGGCAAGAATCGTCTGATCGGCCGCGGCAAGAAACATCGCGACCATGACGCCGGGAAAAACCTGAAGAAACGCCTGGCGTGAGGTCAGCGGCTCGGCCGCAGCCGCCGGCGCAGGGTCGACCTCGACCGATGACTCCGAATCACCTTGGGGCGGCATAGGCGTGAGCTTCGTCGGCGATCGAAAAAAGGCACGTTCCGCGCGCGTGACGTCGCCAGACATTCGCCTCGTATCGCATCCATGCATCGTTGATACGAGACCGTCTTGCGTTCGCGAAACATAGTAGCAGACCGCATTCATCGTCTCGCGCTGAACACCCGAAGCGCCCGGCCCGTGGCGAGGCGCTGCGGTGCTACACTCGAACGCTACGTTGCAGGATCGGACAAAAGCACCCGCGAGGCGGGAGACGCCGCTTGCCGCTATCGCTTGTTTGACGCTGGAGTACACGCCCATGTTCAAGGTCGCCGTTGTTCAGCAACCGCCGGTGGTGCTCGATCGGGCGCACACCATGAGCAGCGCCGTCTCGCACGTCGCGGAGGCGGCCGCCAAGGGCGCGACGCTGGTCGTATTCCCGGAAACATTCATTCCCTGCTATCCCGCCTGGATATGGCGGCTTCGTCCCGGGATCGACGCCTCGGTGACGTCAAAGCTGCATGCGCGACTGCTGGACAATTCGGTCAGTGTCGGACGCGGCGACCTCGAGCCTTTGTGCGACGCCGCGAAGGAACATTGCGTCACCGTTGTGTGCGGTTTCAACGAGCGTGACGAGGATGCCAGTCGGGGGACGCTCTACAACTCCGTGGCCGTGATTGGCGCCGACGGCGTCATCCTGAATAAACATCGCAAGCTGATGCCGACCAATGCGGAGCGCATGGTTTGGGGGTTCGGCGACGGATCGAGCCTCAAAGTCGTCGACACGCCATGCGGGCGCATCGGCACGCTCATGTGTTGGGAGAACTTCATGCCGCTGGCGCGTTATGCGCTGTATGCGCAAGGCCTCGAAATTCATATCGCGCCAACCTACGACAGCGGCGATGGCTGGATCGGCTCGTTGCAGCATATCGCGCGGGAAGGATGTTGCTGGGTGATCGGTAGCGGAACCGTCATGCGCGCGAGCGACTTGCCCGCGGATTTTCCGGAGCGCGACAGGCTGTACGCCGACGCGGACGAATGGATCAACGAGGGCGACTCGGTGGTCGTCGCGCCCGGCGGCGCCATCGTCGCCGGCCCGATGCGCAAGGCCACCGGCATGCTGCTGGCAGAGATCGACCTCGATGCCGTCGCGGCCGCGCGGCGCCGCATCGATGTCGCCGGACATTACGCGCGGCCCGATGTCTTTCAACTTCACGTCAACCGGCAGCCACAGTCGCCGGTCCGGTTCGCCTAAAGCCGCCTGAAGCCAAGCGCGGTCGACGGGCTTGCCGGTGGTATCCGAATTGCGGCGTCGCAAAACGTAGGCGTCAACCGTGGCGGTTTCCGAAGTCGTTCTCGATGATCTAAAGCGGCGCGCACGCGAAGCAGCGGCGCATGCCTACGCGCCCTACTCCGGGTTTGCAGTAGGCGCGGCGGTCCTTACCGACGGCGGTGAAATCCACAGCAGCGCCAACGTCGAGAATGCATCGTTCGGGCTGTCGAATTGCGCCGAGCGCAACGCGATTTTCGAGGCCGTCGCGCACGGTGCACGCAAGCTCGCGGCGCTGGCCGTTTACACACCGACCGCCGCCGCGACCATGCCGTGCGGCGCCTGCCGCCAGGTGCTGGCGGAGTTCGGCGCCGATGCGATCATCATCTGCTGCACCGACGACGACTCGCGCGAACGGCGGTTCGCGCTTGCCGAGCTGCTGCCGGCCGCGTTCGGACCGGCGAGTTTGTGACCTCGCTTGATCTCGGCTAATCTCAGTTGCCATCCGCATCCAACTCAGTTTCCACCTCAGTTGCCAACCATGGAGCGAAACGCATGACCTTGCCCGCCAAAACCGCTGTTGTCACCGGTGCCGGAACCGGCATCGGCAAAGCCGTCGCACTGGGATTGCTGCATAAGGGATACAACGTCGCACTAGCGGGGCGCCGCCAGGAGCCGCTCGAGCAGGTCGTCATCGAAGCCGGGCTGTCGGGGACGCGCGCTCTGGTCGTGCCCACCGATGTCAGCGACGCCGCTTCGGTGAGCCAGCTGTTCGCCAAGGCGCAGGCGACTTTCGGTCGGCTCGACCTCCTGTTCAACAATGCCGGCGTCGGCGCGCCGCCAATCGACCTCGACGAACTTTCCGTCGAGCAGTGGAAGAAGGTCGTCGACATCAATCTCACCGGCTCCTTTCTTTGCACGCAGCAGGCATTCAAGCTGATGAAGACTCAGAAGCCGATGGGCGGCCGCATCATCAACAACGGCTCGATTTCGGCGCATGCGCCGCGGCCGAATTCAGCGCCCTACACCGCCACCAAGCATGCAATCACCGGACTGACCAAGTCGACGTCGCTCGATGGGCGAAAATACGACATTGCCTGCGGTCAAATCGATATCGGCAACGCGCACACCGAGCTGGCGGCGAGAATGGCCAAGGGAGTGCAGCAGGCAAACGGCTCCATTGCCGTCGAGCCGCTGATGGACGTTGCGCATGTCGCGAGCTCGGTGCTCTTCATGGCGAGCCTGCCGCTCGACGCCAACGTTCAATTTCTGACGGTGATGGCCACCAAGATGCCCTTCGTAGGACGCGGCTAGCCGTAAGCGATACGCCAAGCGCCGACCACCTGGCGCCCGCCGGCTATTGGCCGTGCTCGTTGGAGGGAATGCTCGCGCAGTGAGCCACCTGCCCCCAGTAGCCCTCGCAATACTGCGCCCGCAACCGTTGCTCGCAGAAAAACCGGCCGGCGATATCAAGGCGCGGACAGCGCGCGATCGCGTCAGTCATCAGCTGCCATCGGTCGGGGCGAGGCGCCTCGCGAACGACCGGAGGTGGCGGCGGCGGGGCGAGTGCGATAACCGGAGGTGG
>DASZZK010000380.1:0-1831 GCA_035544975.1 Casimicrobiaceae bacterium
GCGCCGCGATGTCGGGGTCGGTCGCGAGCAAGGCATACGCCGCGCGTTCGCCCGCGTGACTCTCGCGCCACGATCGGGAATAGCCGAACAGCTTCACCACGACATCGTCGTAGAGGAAGATCGGGTACGTCGCGTTGAAGCCGGCTGCCGGCTGCCGCCCGGCGTCGGTGAGGTGGTGACGCTTCAGGATCTCGGCGACGTCCGGCTGCCAGAACTCGATGTCACCGAGGCGCGAGACGTGCTCCTGAAGCGATGCGAATGTCGGGGGCGCGATCATCGGACAGGTGTAGCCAGAGACGGAGCAGCGCTTTAATGACCGCGCACGCCGATCAAGAGCCTTTTGAGAGCTACGGGACCCGTGCTGGACCAGGACCAGGATTTGTCCTGGTTGGCCCGCGCTTGTCCGCTCGCGACTGCCGGCGCAGAAAGCTCAGCGCGAGCCGCTCTGCCTTGCGTGGCGCCGCGGTAATATCGTCGCGGATAGCCTTGTGCAAGCTCCCACTCCGCCACGCGACAAACACGACCGGATTGATGTACGACTTGCGGCAGACCGCAGGCGTGTTGCGCAGCTCCGCGGCGACCTTTTTCACCACTGCGACAATGCACTCGTTCAGCGCTCGCTCGCTCGGAGCCTCCGGTAGCGGCGTTGCCGTCATGAGCGCAATGGCGCGCAAGGTGGCGCCCCAGGTGCGAAAATCCTTGGCGGTAAAATCCGCGCCCATGACGTCGCGCAGGTACGCGTTGACCTGATCGGAATCGATCGGATGGTGGCCGCCGTCCTCGTCCACGTATTGAAACAGGCGCTGCCCCGGCAGCTGATGGCAGCGGCGTACCAGCTTGACGAGACGCTTGTCGTCGACTGCAATCTCGTGATCGGCGCCGCCCTTGCCGCGGAACCGGAACAGCAGCCGCCCGTCGCGTATGAACTGCACGTGGCGGTTCTTCAAGGTGGTGAGGCCGTAGCTGTTGTTGTCGCGCGCATATTCGGCGTTGCCGATTCGAACCCAGGTCGCGTCGAGCAGGCTGACGATGACGGCGAGCACTTTCTCTCGCGGCAAGCCGGGAAGCGCAAGATCGCGGCGCAGGCGCAGTCTCAATCGCGGCAGCGCTTCGCCGAATTCGACCATGCGCTCGAACTTCGCGCCGTCGCGCAGCAGCCGCCACTTCGGGTGATAGCGATATTGCTTGCGCCGGCGCGCGTCGCGTCCGGTGGCCTGAAGGTGTCCGCGACGATCGGTGCAGATCCACACGTCCTCGTACGCGGGCGGGATCGCAAGGCTGGCGATACGGGCGAGATCGGCGGCGGCGACCAGCGGCCGATCGTCGGGCCTGACATAGGCAAAATCCTTGCCCTGCCGCAGCCGGCGGATGCCGGGGTCGGAGTCGGACACGTAGACGAGCCCGGCCGCGACAGCCATTTCCGCCGCCTCGGCCATCACATCCGTCACACTCTCGACCTTGTTCGCCCGCGTGTCTTCCATGAGACGCCGTACCTAGCTTTAATGCGTCGCTTTCAGACCGCGGGCTTGCCGGCTGGGTTCACTCGGGCTTCATGACCCGACCCTGCACCGCTAGTCGTCAATCTTCGAATCCGCAAGTCAAGCGAAGCTCGTGCGTGGCCTCGCCGCTCAGCAGCTTGGCAAAGGTGTGCGCCAGCTCCGGTTGGTGCGCCTTGAAATAGACGCCGACCGCGTAGGTGGTCGCAAGCTCGAATTCGGCAGGCAGTGGTCCGACCAAAGTGACTCCCGGCGTGTACCGGATCTCGGTTACCTGAGTGCAGCCGATGGTGGGGGACTCCGCGCTCTGCGCGAGCTCGCGCATCGCCATCGCT
>DASZZK010000381.1:0-4497 GCA_035544975.1 Casimicrobiaceae bacterium
GTCCCTGTCCATAAGCCCTGGTTCGGTGTTCATCGCGGCTCCGGTCGTCGAACGGAAAGGGTCAGAGGGTCTTGAGGAAAGCCTTCAGCTGCCGCTTCTCTTCGTCCGAAAGCGCCTCGGCAAACCAGTGACCGCGATCGAGCACGAAGTCGGGGCATTTGCTTGCCTTGAGCAGCGCGAGTCCCGCCTCCTGCTCGAAGGCAAACAGGGCGCTGCCGTCGGTGTCGCGCAGCCCGTCTTTCCGGATGCGCAGCATGCCGCGGGTCATCCCCGATACCGCGTCGATCAGGACACCCACGGGCGCTTCCGGATTGATGTTCATGACGAGATTGACCGGCGTGCCCATCGGAATCGGCCCGACCTTGAGCGGGCCGAGTTTGCCGTCGACGAACGCCGTAGCCACACCCGCCACGATGAGGAACGCCGCCGCGACCAGCGCAAAGAAAATGCGCGCCACCGTGCGAATCTGCGGACGGACCCAGAACACGAGCGCCGCCACGGCGGCGATCCCCGGCACCCACCAGGACGACGGATAGATCGCGTCCACGCCGGTGACGCGAAGCACCACGGCCACGAGCACGGCGAATAGCGCGAGGGTGAATCCCGCGTGTCGCGACTGCCCGATGAAGACCAGCAAGACCGCGATGGCGGCGAGTAACAACCACAGGTAAAGCGTCAGGATCGACGTCAATGTCTCCCCGAGGATGCCGACCAGCAGCGGCCGGACGAAAACGCCGGGAATGTCGATCCAGGACCGTGCGGTGGTGCGATAGATGAAGCCCTGGTCCTGCTGCGCGAGCTCGCCGTGAAGGAAACGCATGTCGCCAGGACGATCGTTGCTGCTGAATGTTTTGCGGTTCTCTTTCCAGAGCAGTTTGTCGATGCCGTCCTCGTAGGCCGTGAGCCTGCCCTCCACCGATGGGTCATGCGTGTAGCGCCCGAGCGCATTGTTGTGCAGATAGGGGGCGGTCGCCCATAAACTGACCAGCGAGGCCGGGCGGTAATAACCCGGGCCGCCCGCGGGCGGCGCGTAGGCATCGTTGTTACCCCACTTGTCAGGCTTCCTTGTCCTGCGTTCCTCGTCACTCGAATACTTGAGGTAGGGATTGAAGAACCGCACGGCCCCGACCGCCGGCAGCGCTTTGTAGTCGTCGGACGAGAAGTTGTCCCATACCTGGCCCTTCATTCCGTTGGTCGCGACGGCCCGTCCCGAATTGGTGCCGACCAGCGTGATCGGAATGCGAATGTCCGACGACAGGTAGTTGTCGCTCAGGAAGGCGTCGCCGGAGGCGGACGGGGTGCCGGCCAGGGCGACGATGCGCTCGACGTACTTGCGATAGGCGTCGCTGCTCTTGAACGATTCCCACTCGTTGAAATCCATCGGCAGCGCAACGGTCGCGGCGGCGGTCGTCATCCCGGGCTTGTTCCAATCGCCGGAAAACGTGAGCGCGAAATCCGCGGGCTGCTTGCTCGAATGGCAGATGGCGCAGTTCTTCAGAAACACGCCGCGCCCGGCCGCCGCCGCGGCACTCTCCGCCGCGATCTTTGCCTTGCCACCGGGCGCGTACGCGAGCTTCATCGGCTGCGTGACCGATTCGCCCGAGGCCTTGTTCTTGTACGTAAAGAACGCCTCCAACTGCGGAATTCGATACGTCATCGTCGTGCGCCAGTAGACGGACTTCTCCGCGATCGTCGGCAGCTCGAAGGGGCGTTGCGGCTTGAAACCGATGACCGGGTTATGCAGGTGCCTCCACTGTTCCGAATACGCGCCGATATTGAGGTACACCCGCGCGAGCGCGCCCCTGACGCCGATGCTGTCCGAGCCATCGAGCAGCACGCGCGGGGTGTGCCGCGGATTGGCCTTGGAAATCGGACCGTCCTCGACGCTGGGGATCAGCAGGTTGAACGTGCTCTGCTGTTCGGGCGGGTTGAGCATGGCGCGCGCGAGCCGGGCATTGACCTCGAAAATTGCGTTGATCGTGTTGGCGTTGTTGATGTGATCGGTGCTGACCAGCGACGTGTCGATGGTGCCGGGCTGCTGGCTCGCGACGAATTGCCAGAGGAAGCTGTTCGACTTCTTGAGGTTCGAGAACGCCTTCGGCGGCGTCCAGTACTGGTCACCGATCGTGCTCGACAGGTTGGACCACTTCGGTGCTTCGGGATCGGCAGGCGGATTGAGCGGATGCGGTCCGACGTGGCAGAAGCCGCAGGTCATGCTCATGCGGAACGGCCGCACGAGCTTGGGGTCGGCATGGATTGCGGACTCGGTGTAGAAGTTGTCGTCGCCCTGCTCCACCACCCGGGATTGCCAGTAGCCACGTGCCACTTTCGCCTCCGGCGTATCGCCGAAGAAGTCCGGATTGGGCATGAGCCGCAGCCCCACGATGCCCGACGGATACCCGTACACGGTGGGATCGACGCCATCGTTGGCAAGCTTGCTTATCGTGTCGCGATAGAGCTTCTCGTCTCCGACCTTGAACAGTTCTGTCGGATGCTTCGGCGGCGGTTCCGGACGCTTCACGAGCTTTTTGTTCGCATCGACATCCGTGTCCGGCTGCTTGAGCAAGACGTTGTCGCCGTCCGCCTGGTCGAGGTAGAGACCCAGGATTTTTTTCGACGAATCACGTTGGGTCTTCATCCCCGGCTGATTGATGAGCCCCGCGTTGCGGAAGCGGTTTTCGCGGTTGCGCGAATCGGCCAGGATAAGAAAATCGGCAAGGCCATATCCGTTTTCCTGCAGCCATCCCCAGAAGGCTTCGTTGCCTTCGCCCCAAAGCAGCCATGTGTTCTGGCCCCGGATCGCTTCGCGCGCGTTCTTCGAAATCGAGCCGCCCTCGACGTAATTGAGCGGCCGCAGCGCGCCATCGGGCCCGGTCGGCACCATGTCGACTTCGCTAAAAAGATTGCGCATCTCGGTCGGAAAGCACGCCTCGATGCGGTACTGGAGCGGCGTACCTCGTCCGGAGACCGGGCCTTTCGCCAACACGCCCTTCCCCAAATCCTTTGGCTTCTGCGCCTCGTCGGTCGGCGCCGCGGCTTCAGGTTTGACATTGAGCGCGTCCCATCCGCTCTGCCATTTCGGGACATGCGAGGCGCCCGGATACGCCGCCCGGATGCTTTCGAGGGTCGGCGGCGGCGATGGGGATGATGGCGGCGACTGTGCCGCGGCGGGAAGTGCCCACAGCGCGACCGCCCATGCCAGGCACAGGCGCCGTGTCAGCACGATGGCGCATTCGATCCATTTTCGGCTCGTGTTCGTTCTGGCAGTCATCTTCGTTCCTCGGCGTCCTGCGTAATGGCGCGTTGAAAAATCTACTTCCCCACCGTCGACATCAAGTTGTTGCGCTGCGCGGCAAGCAGGTATTTCTTCGCTTCCGTGAAGCCGATGTAGCGGATCAGGAAGTCCATCAGCGGTTCGGAGTACATGCCGTTGTGACCGTCGATCACACCCGGATGCGCGGACGCCACGATCATCGCCTGGTAGTCGATCGCTTTCGGCCCCGGCTTGAAAATGACGTCCGCGAACACGACTTCCTTCGAGAAATCGAACGTCGCGACGCGCTTGGCCAGCGCCTCCGTGAACTCGGATGAATCGAGCGTATCCGGCGTGACCTTGTCCGGCTGCTTCGCCCAGCTGTACCAGTCGAAGCTGCATTGACGTTCGGCCGAGCAGAACGACTCGTGCGGATTGCTGAGTTGTTTGAGCTCGAGCCGCATCGAGAGGTCCGTGGGTTCCAGGCGATGCGTGACCTGTAGGCCGTCGGGGTCGTAGACGCCGAGCGCCTGCCGCTTCATCTCGCGCTCACGGACGTCATCCTTGTGCGGCGCCGCCGTGAAAAACTCGCCCGCGATTCGGCCGAACTCGAACAGCGAGTGACGGGGCGCGTCGTTATCGGCTGAAATCGTCAGCAGCACCGGCGTTTGCAACGGGCTGTAGCGGATCCCTTGCGCGAGCGCATGCACGCGTTGGTACGCGACCGCCTCGACCGCCGGATTCACCAGGATGACGAGATCGCCGAAGCCACGCAGTGGTTCCGATAACGGCGGACCCGGCTTCGCCGCCGCATCGGCTCGCAGGTAACCTGGCGTGGGGTTGACCTGCTGCAACTGGTTCTCGAAGAACCACGATGTCGCGCTCAGCATAACCTGCCCGCCGAAGCTGTGGCCGATCGATACGATGCCGAGGAAGGTTTGCGGTGAGGGCTTACCGGCCTTCGGCGCCGCGTAATGGCGGTCGTAGACCTGTTGCACGCGGATCATGAATTCCTGAAAGTCCGCCTGGCCAACGCGTTGTGCGGCCGCCTTGCGACCCCAGAATGTGGAGTAGTCAAGAAGCGACGGAAGGGATCGGCCGCGCCATCCGACGTAGATTCCGATGACGCGAATGGCATTCGGCACATCGGTCTTCGGGTGTGCCCGCCTGCGCGCCTCCGCGTACATGGGCTTTTCGATCTCGGGTCGAAGGCGGTGCAAGAGCTGCTTGAAGCCCTCGACGTT
>DASZZK010000382.1:0-4000 GCA_035544975.1 Casimicrobiaceae bacterium
CGCCGATTGTCATCATCACTTCCAATCGAACACGCGAGATCCATGACGCGATCAAGCGGCGCTGTCTCTATCACTGGGTCGATTTTCCCAATGCCGAGCGTGAGCTGGCGATCGTGCGGCGCAAGGTTCCGGGCGCGGACGCGCGCCTTTCGCGCGAGGTCGTTGCCTTTACGCAGCGGTTGCGCGCGATGGACTTGTTCAAGTCGCCGGGGATCGCCGAGACGCTGGATTGGGCCGAGGCACTGGTTGCCCTCGACCGCATGAGCCTCGACCCGGAGACGGTGGCCGACACGCTGGGCGCGCTGCTCAAATACCAGGACGATATCGGCGCCGTGACACCGCAGATCGCGGCACAGCTCGTTGCCGAGGCGCGGACAGAAGCAGGCAAGGCGGTCGAGGCCCGCGTTTGATATGGCCGATCGACAGCTCTTCGGGCGAGCGCACCTGGCCGAGAATATCCTTCATTTCGCGCGGGTGCTGCGCAAGGCAGGGTTGCCGGTCGGCCCGGCCAAAGTGATCGCGGCGCTGGAAGCGGTCGAGGCGGTCGGTGTCGACAACCGGGAAGACTTTCGCGCTGCGCTCGAGTCGGTACTGATCGAGCGTCACGAGCAGCAGGTATTGTTCGATCAGGCATTCGATCTTTTCTGGCGCAATCCGCAACTGCTCGAGCGCATGCTGCAATTGCTGCTGCCGAAAATCTACGGCCGCGTTCCTCCCGCGGAAGGCCACGCGCCGTTGCCGTCGCGTCTCGCCGAAGCGATGGGGCCTGCGCCGCGCGGGCCGTCGATCGAAGCCCAGGAACAAGAGATCGATCTCGACGCGACGCTGACCTTTTCGTCGCGCGAGGTGCTGCAGAGCAAGGACTTCGAGACCATGACCGTGGCCGAGCTGGCGCAAGTCAAGCTGATGATCGCTCGCCTGCGGCTGCCGCTGCCGGAATTGCCGACACGGCGAACCCGGCCGGCGGAGCGGGGGACGTCGGTCGACCTGCGCGCGACGCTGCGCGCAATGGCCTCCGCGCGCGGCGCGGTCGTTCCGCTCGCATGGCGGCGCCGCCGGTCGCGCCGTCCTCCCCTGGTTGTGCTGTGCGATATCTCGGGCTCGATGGACCGTTACGCACGCATGCTGCTGTTCTTTCTCCACGCCATCACCAACGATCGCGATCGCGTGCACACGCTTTTGTTCGGCACGCGACTCACCAATATCACCCGGCACTTGAGGCAACGCGATGTCGACGTTGCGATCGCCCGCGTGAGCGCCGCCGTGTCGGACTGGGCCGGCGGTACCCGCATCGGCGCTTGTCTCTCCGAGTTCAACCGCCGCTGGTCGCGCCGCCTGCTCGGGCAGGGTGCGATCGTGCTGCTGATCACCGATGGTCTGGACAGCGATGTCGGCGACGGTCTTTCGCGCGAAATGGAGCGCCTGGGCAAATCCTGCCGGCGGCTGATCTGGCTCAATCCGCTGCTTCGCTATGAACATTTCGAGGCGCGGCCGGCGGGCATCCGGGCGATGCTGCCGTACGTCGATGAATTTCTGCCGGTGCACAATCTCGAAAGTCTGACGCAGCTCACCGCGGCGTTTTCGCGGCACGCCACGCGCGGCCGCGTGAGTTCAGAACGCTTCGCGGCGTGAGAGAACACAAGGGCTGACGACAACATGGAAATGAACGGCAGCCGGACGGTACCGGCCGACATCGAGACGACCTGGCGTGCGCTCAACGATCCCGAGGTGCTCAAGGCGTGCATCGCCGGATGCGAATCGGTCGAGCGCGTCTCGGACCATGAATACCGGATGACGATGACTGCGCGGGTCGGGCCGGTCAGCGCGCGCTTCACGGGCCGCATTACGATGACCGACGTTGTCGCGCCGACCTCGTACACGCTGAGCTTCGAGGGGCAGGGCGGGGCGGCGGGATTTGCCAAGGGCGAAGCGCGCGTTGCGCTCGCCGACAACAAGCCGGGGACGCGCATCGATTATCAGGTCAAGGCACAGGTCGGGGGCAAGCTGGCGCAGATCGGCTCCCGCCTCATCGACGGCGCGGCCGCCAAGGTCGCCGACGATTTTTTCGCACGCTTTGCCGACCGGCTTGGGGGGCCGCCGCCGGCTGCGGCTGGCGACGCTGTTTCAGCGACCACCGATAGCCGGGTACGCGCCGCGCTGCGCACGATGTCGGTGCGGCTCGTATTGGCTGCGGTCATCATCGCCGCGATGGCGATCTACTGGCTTACGCGCCCGGCGTAGAATCAGGTCATTGACTATGCTCTTTTCGGTTTTCTGACATGGATGGTGTCGATCTCGAAGTGCTGCGCAAGAGCGCGGAGTGGCTGGCCTCGGGCAAGCGGGTGCTGCTGGTCACGGTGGTCAAGACCTGGGGCAGCTCGCCGCGCCCGCGAGGCGCGCTGCTCGCGGTGCGCGAAGACGGTATCGTCGTCGGATCCGTTTCCGGCGGCTGTATCGAGGACGACATCGTCGAGCGCTCGCGGCGCGAAGGCGCCTATATCACGCGGCCGCAAGCGGTGACCTACGGCGTCTCGGCGGAAGACGCACGCAAGTTCGGGCTTCCGTGCGGAGGGACGATTCAGCTGGTGCTGGAGCCGCTCACGGCGGATAGCCGCATAGGCGACCTGCTCGACTCGATCGAGCAAGGCAAGCTGGTGGCGCGCAAGCTCGATCTGGATTCGGCCGCGGTGTCGCTAGCAACCGCCAACGCCGCCGACGCTCTCGCGTTCGACGGCCGCACGCTGACGACCGTGCATGGGCCGCGCTATCGCATGCTGGTCATCGGCGCCGGGCAGCTGTCGAAATATCTTGCCCAGATCGCCGTCGGTCTCGACTATCAGGTGACGGTCTGCGATCCGCGCGAGGAATACACGGAGACCTGGGACGTCGCGGGAATCACGCTGGTAAAGACGATGCCCGACGATACCGTGATCGCGATGAATCTTGACGAGCGCTGCGCGGTGGTGGCACTGACGCACGATCCGAAGCTCGACGACCTGGCGTTGATGGAAGCGCTCAAGTCGCCGGCATTCTACGTCGGCGCGCTCGGATCGCGTGCCAACAACGCCAAGCGCCGCGAGCGTCTGCGCGAATTCGACCTGTCGCCGGAAGAGATCGATCGGCTTCACGGCCCGATAGGCTTGTACATCGGCAGCCGTACGCCGCCGGAAATTGCGGTATCGATCCTGGCCGAGATTACCGCGGTCAAGAACGGAGTCTCGCTGCCTGCCAGCGCGCACGTTGCGGCCGCGAAGGAAAAGCTCGGCCCCTCGATCGCATGCGCGACATCGTAGTGTGTGCCTGCGCCCGGCGATCTGCGGCTCGGGACAAACTCAGCGTGGTGTGCTAATTTCCCCCGTCTTTTTCAGGAGAGAACCGAGCGTGTCGTCCCGTCCAGCGTTTTCGCAGAGCCCAGCCATTCGTCCGCGCGTCGCTACTTTCCGCGGATGGCTATCGAGCATCGTCGCCGGCGCGTTGTTGCAAAGTCTCGCGATCAATGCATTTGCCCAGTCACCCACTAGCCCACCGGCTGCGCCGCCTGCGTCGCAGGCGGAAAGCGTTTCTGAGCCATGGCGCACCGATCGCTTCTATTTCGAGACCAGCCTTTACACCCGTCATTTCAGCAACGATCCGGCGCACGTCGACAAGCAGAAGCTCATCCTGGGCGAATGGAATATCACCGAGCAGTGGCTGGTCGGCGCCTCGTTCTTCGACAATTCCTTTGGCCAGCCGACGCAGTACGTCTATGGCGGGTGGCGCTATCGGCCCTTCGAGCAACTGCAGCCGTTTTATGTGAAGGTTTCGGCCGGGCTCACTCACGGCTACAAGGACCAGTATCGCGACAAGATCCCGTTCAATCACTCGGGTATCGCTCCGATCGTGATTCCATCGATCGGTTACTGTTTCTCGCGGGTCTGCTCCGAGCTCGTCCTTTTTGGCGGGGCCGGCATGCTGGTGACGCTCGGCGTGACCATTCCTTGAGGCAGTCTAGTTAGACGGC
>DASZZK010000383.1:0-1707 GCA_035544975.1 Casimicrobiaceae bacterium
CCGGCGCCTACTCCACCGTCTTTCTCTACAAGGCACTGCATGCGCCGCTACTGCTGATGATCGTGACCGGCACCCTGGTCGCCGGGCTGCTCGGGCTCGCGGTCGGCTATCTGACGCTCCGCATGCGCGGCGTTTTTTTCGCGATCGCCACGCTTGCCCTCTCGGTCGTGCTCTATACCTTCGTGGTGAACTGGGACTACGTGGGCGGCGCGCGCGGCGCCTATATCCTGCAGCCGCGCGACGTGCCGTTCGGGCTGCCGCGCTACATACACCTGCTGTACTCCGCGATGGTGCTGATGACCGCGCTGGCCCTGGTCGTCGCGCGCGCGATCGAGACGTCGACGATCGGACGCGGTCTCGCCGCGATACGCGATGACGAGCTTGCCGCGGAATGCGCCGGCGTGCCGACTTTGCGGCTCAAGATCCTGTCCGCAACGGTCAGCGGCGCGCTGATGGGCATGGCAGGGACGACCTTTCCCTATTACCTGTCGTACATCGAGCCGAGCGCGGCGTTCAATCTCTCATACGCAGTCAACAGCATCGCGATGCCGCTGATCGGCGGCATGATGAGCTGGGTCGGGCCGCTGATCGGCGCTGTGCTGCTCGGCACCGTGCAACAAGTGGTGCAGGTCACCATTTCGTCGGCCTGGAACCTGCTGATCGTCGGCGTGCTGCTAGTCGTGTTCGTCACACTCGCGCCGAACGGCATCATGGGATGGGTCGAAGCATGGCGGCGACGCAGGAAACGGTGATCAACGCGTGAGCGAGCCGCTTCTACAAATCTCCGGCGTCACAAAACGCTTCGGCGGGAGACCGCGGAGCGCAGCCCCTGGGCACGTGCGCAGCGGAGCGGGCTCAGGAAGCCGCAGACGAATCCGTCGCCCATGAGCGAGCCGCTGCTGGAAGTCTCAGGTGTGACCAAGCGCTTCGGCGGCTTCACTGCGCTCGACAATGTCGACCTGATCGTGCGGCCGGGCGAGCGGCTCGGACTGATCGGCCCGAACGGTTCGGGCAAGAGCACGCTGGTGAACTGCGTCTCGGGGACGCTGCGCAACGAGTCAGGCAGCATCCACTTCGAGGGGCGCGATATCGGCGGGGAAGCTGCCCACCGCCGTGTCCGCCTCGGACTCGCGCGCAGCTTCCAGATCCCCAGGCCGTTTGTCAGCATGTCAGTGCTCGACAATCTGTGCATACCGCTGGAATACGCGGCCAGGCAGCACGTGAAGCTCGGCAAGGGACAGATCTCCGACGAGGCGATGCGCATCCTCGAACAAGTTGGCTTGGCGGATAAGGCGCAGGCGATGTCCCGGGGGCTCACGCAAGTGGACATGAGGAAGCTCGAGCTTGCGCGCGCGATGGCGGCAAAGCCCAAGCTGCTGATCTCCGACGAGGCGATGGCGGGGCTCTCGGCGTCGGAAGTCGACGACATTCTCGTCCGGCTTTCGGGACTCAAGCAGCAAGGTGTCGCCGTCATCATGATCGAGCACGTGATGCGGGCGGTGATGAAGTTCTCCGAGCGTGTCGCGGTGCTCGTCGCGGGCCGCAAGATCGCCGACGGCGATCCACAGTCGGTGGTCGGCCAAGCGGACGTCATAAAAGCCTACCTTGGCGAATAGCCTGCGCGTCGAAGGGCTTTGCGCCGGCTATGGCGCGGTGCAGGTGCTCTAGGGCATCTCGCTCGGCGTCAACGACGGCGAGACGGTCACG
>DASZZK010000384.1:0-1657 GCA_035544975.1 Casimicrobiaceae bacterium
CTGGCGCAACCTGACGCCGAAGGATTTTGCGGCCGCGCATGCGCTGGGCTTGAAGGTGCTGCCATGGACGGTCAACGATCGTTCCGAGATGAGCCGGCTGATCGATCTCGGCGTCGATGGCATCATCACCGATTATCCGGAGTTATGGCGGAGAAGGGGATGGCGCTGCCATAAGTTGGGGCCGGCGCAAGCGGTTCAGCCGTTTGGTGGATGGCACGTGCCGCCACCGCATGCGCAAATAGCTAAACAGGCAGCGCCGACGGCAGTGTCCTTTTTCATCCACGTATTAGCCATCAGGCCTAGCCCGTGGTCAGAGCAAGCGGGATCGTATCGGCGTATGATTTGCCCATGGACACGATCGATATCGGTCGCCTGAATCCCGAACAGCGGTTACAGCTGCTGGAGCAGATCTGGGATAGCCTTGCGGCCACTCCGGATGCAGTGCCCGTTACGTCGGTGCAGCGCGAGGAACTGTCGCGTCGACTTGATGATCTTGACCAAGACGGACCGATCGGCATCCCTTGGGATGAAGTTCTTCGCAAAGTCCGCGGCCAATCCTAGTAGTGGACTTGATTGTTCGGCCGGCGGCGGCCGCAGATGTCGAAGAAGCTTTTTCTTGGTACGAGCAACAGCGGCCGGGTCTTGGAAAAGAGTTCCTCGATGCAGTCGACGCCGCGCTCCGCGAAATCGTGGGCCATCCGCTGCGCCAAACGGTCATCTTTCGTGACCTGCGTCGTCTCCTGCTCAAGCGATTTCCTTACGCGGTGTTCTATCGCGTCTACCCAAGTGCCATCGTTTTTGTCGCCTGCATGCACGGGCGGCGCGATCCTTTGCGTTGGAAGGGACGTGATGGCTAGCCCCTCTCTCACCCTAGTCGCCTCACCAGTGGCGCGGGCCTGCCGTTAGATCGCCGCCGATCAACTTCGTCGGTCAAAACCCAATGAATCCCTGCTTTCGCGGGAACGACGATGTTAAGGAACTGGGCGTCACGTGACGCCCAAAATCGCCTCCGCTGCCATTGCCACCGCCTCTCGCGCCGTGTCGACGTGCCGCATACACTCTACGTCCGGGGCACCTTCGAGTCCGATCACAAGTTTCCCGAACTGCCGACCGAGCGCGACTTCGGAGAGCGTGCCGAAGCTGTCACCGATCGCGATCAGGCAGAACGAGGCGCGGGCGATCAACGCGTTGCGCGCCTCGCCGATGCCGGTGGCGATTGCCACGCCGACGTATGGATTCGCGGCCGCAGGGTCGGTCTCGGGCAGCAGTCCGATCGACAATCCGCCGACGCGCGCGACGCCTTCGCACACCGCCTGCATCACGCCCTGACGGCCGCCACAGATCACGGTGAGGCGGCAATCTCCAAGCAGCTCGCCGACTTCGAGCGCGGCGGCGAGCTGCGCATCCGTCGCTTCGCGCGGACCGACGACGCCGATGGGCACGCGCAACGGATGGCTGCTCTCACGCTGCAGCCAGCTCACCGCGGCGACCGCGTCGACGACTTCCAGCGCATCGGGTCGAGCCGTCGTTCCCGTCGGCTTCCAACGTCGCGCAACCGGATCGAACTGCCGCTCCGTGCCATCGAACAGCGTGCTATTCGCTCGATCCAGTCTAAAGGTAGCGCTCATATTTCGCTCCCGCACATTCTCCAGTAGTG
>DASZZK010000385.1:0-2002 GCA_035544975.1 Casimicrobiaceae bacterium
GAGGTAGGCGTATGGCCGCGCAGTGAGGATTTCCTGCGCCATCGGCGAGGGCCCGGTCAGGTCGCGCGCGATGACCGCAACCCTGCCCAATTCGATGTCGGCAAGAAGGCGCTCCAGACCCTCGACGTCCATGGCCTCGTACAGGCAGTCGTGCACCGCCTGCGTTACGAGCGGATGGTCCGGTATTTCGCGGTCTCCGACGAGGTTTTCGGCGCAGGCGATCTGATCGGGAAACACCGCCGCCATGAGATCTTCCGCGCGCATTCTCTGCAGGGGCGCGGGCACTTTCTTGCCGCCTTGAAAGCGCGGGAGCGCCAGCGATGTTCCCGCGATCCAGCGCCAGCGCGCGCCGAACATCGGCGCATCGAGCATCGCCTGCACAAGTATCGGACGCACCGTCTTGGAATTCAGGTAGCGAGCCACGCTCTCGAGCGGGAAGCTGTGGCTCGTCGAGAGCGACAACACAATCGAATCTTCGGTTGCCGCGGCCTGCAGCTCGAAATTGAACTTGGTGCAGAATCGCTTGCGCAGCGCGAGTCCCCATGCGCGGTTAATGCGGCTGCCGAACGGCGAGTGAATGACCAGCTGCATTCCGCCGGACTCGTCGAAGAATCGCTCGAAGATGACGGTCTTCTGCGTGGGAAGCGCGCCCAGCGCCGCTTGGCCCGCCGCGAGATAATCCACGACCTGCCCTGCGGCCGGCGCCGACAATCCGATGTCCTGCACGACCTGCTCGAAGGCCGCCTGCTTGCCGCCCTCGCCATTCAATCGATCGGAAATTTCCTCGCGCAAACGCGACACCGCATGCGAAAGCTCGGCGGTGCGCGCGGGCGCCTCGCCCAGCCAGAAGGGGATCGTCGGCGGTTGGCCGTGAGCGTCGTCGACCCGCACCCGACCGGCTTCAACACGCAGAATGCGATACGAGGTGTTCCCCAGCTGGAAAATGTCACCGGCGAGGCTCTCCACCGCGAAGTCCTCGTTGACGGTTCCCACCAGTTGTCCGGCAGGCTCGAGCACCACGTTGTAATCGGCATTGTCGGGAATCGCGCCGCCGGAGGTAAGCGCGGTAAGGCGTGAACCCCGCCGGCCGCGCAGCACGCCGTTGACCGCGTCGCGATGGACATACGCTGCGCGGTGCCCTCTGCGGGTGCTGTACCCATCGGAGAGCATACGCACCACGTCCAGAAACTCATCCCGGGTGAGCGTCGCGTACGGGTACGCCCGCCGCACCAGCTCGAACAATTGATCCTCGGTCCACTCCTGTGCCGCGACCTCGGCGACGATCTGCTGGGCCAGCACATCCAGCGGCTTGGGCGGAATGATCAGCCGGTCGAGCTCGCCCCGGCGCACCGCGTCGAGCAACGCGGTGCATTCGACCAGCTCGTCACGCGACAGCGCGAAAATGCGCGCCTTCGGCACGCCGCCGACCTGGTGGCTCGCCCGTCCGGCGCGCTGCAGGAAGGTCGCGATCGATCGCGGAGAGCCCAGCTGGCACACCAGCTCGACATCGCCGATATCGATGCCGAGCTCGAGCGACGCGGTTGCCACCAGAACTTTCAGCTCGCCGCGCTTCAAACGCTGCTCCGCTTTGAGCCGCAGCTCCTTGGCCATGCTGCCGTGATGCGCGGTGACATGCTCCGCGCCGAGCCGCTCCGACAAGTGGCGAGCGGCGCGCTCGGCCATGCGCCGCGTGTTGACAAAAATGAGCGTCGTTCGATGCACGAGCGCCAGCTCGGCGAGCCGGCCGTACACCTCCTGCCAGACATCGTTCGACATGACCGCTTCGAGCGGTGACGACGGCACCTCGATCGCGAGATCTCGCGCGCGAATGTGCCCGGCATCGACAATGACGCAATCGTTGCGCTTGCCTGCCTTTTCGGGCTTGCTTTCTCCGATCAGAAAGCGGGCGATCTCCTCGATGGGCTTCTGCGTCGCGGACAAACCTATGCGCGCCGGCGCTCTGGTCGTTAGCGCCGCCAGCCGCTCCAGCGACAGCGCGAGA
>DASZZK010000386.1:0-2070 GCA_035544975.1 Casimicrobiaceae bacterium
TCGTCCACCAGCGTGCCGATGGTGGGCTGCGGGGCGCTGGCCTTCAGGTGCTGCCAGCGCGCTTCCTTTGGCACCCAGAAGATGTTGGCGGCGCGGTACTCGTCGGGGTCCTCGGGATCGGCGCCCTGCGCCTTCTGCGCCGCAAGCTCCGCGTGCTTGGCCTCGAAGGCGTCGGAGATGTATTTCAGGAAGATCAGCCCGAGCACGACGTGCTTGTATTCGGCTGCGTCCATATTATTTCGCAGCGCGTCCGCGGCAGCCCAGAGCTTGGCTTCGAATCCGAGGTTGGCGGCGGTGTCGTTCGGCTTTGGTGATTTGATTTTCGGTTCCTTCTCTCTTGGCACGGGATTAAGACCTTCAAGAATCTCTTCGAGGTGCCGTCCGGAATGTGGTTGGAATTACCGCGGCGCGATCTCCGGCGACGTGAAGCTATCTGATTGTCGATTGGCGTTCAAACAGCTCTCGCGTCGAGAAGGCGAGCCCGTAGGAAGCCCGCCGGTGAGTTTTTCGAGAGGGGGCCGCTATCCTTAGTCCCCCCTTTCGGTAGCGGTCTGATCACGCGGCGAGGTCGATCGGTTGATCGATGGGCTTTGTGGCGAGCGTCTGCCATCCATCGACTTTGCGCATGTTGATCTGACCGGAAGCGAGCAGCGCCCAGAACAGCATGGCCGCGGTCTCTGCAGACGGCAGCACGGTCTGCGTCTTGATCCTTCGCTTGAACTCCTCGTGCAGCCGCTCGATCGCGTTCGTGGTGCGCGCGCTTCTCCACTGGCTCGGCGGCAGACGGGTGAAGGTGAAGAGGCGATCGCCGGCTTCCTCCAGGCTGTCGGCGACGGCACGGTGCTTGAGCCGCCATTTGCGGATGAAGGCCTTACGGCGCGCCGCTATCTCCTCCCGCGTGGCCGCGTAGATCATGTCGTTGTAGTCGGCGGCGATCTCATCGTGCAGGCGCTCGGGCGCATGCGCCAGCAGGTTCCTGTGCTTGTGGACCGTGCATCGCTGGACCGGTACATCGCCCCACACGGCGGCAATCGCCATATCAAGTCCCGAAGCGCCATCGACGATGAGGAACTCGGGCCGCCGCAGGCCACGCTTGACGAGATCGTCGAGAACGGTGCGCCAAGCTTCGGTGCTCTCGCCGCCCATGCTCTTGATTGCGAGCAGAACTTTCTGGCCATCCGCGCGCACGCCGATGACGACGAGGAGCGAGATGGAGGTCGCTTTGCGGTCGAGCCGGACGCGAACTACCGTGCCGTCGAGAATGAGCCTTACGATCGGTTCTTCGGCCAGCGAGCGGGCGTTCCATGCCTCCCAGTCGCTCTTCGCCTTGCGCCACACCCGGCTCACCGTGTCCTTGCCCACTGCGCCGCCAAACACGGCACCGAGCGCACGGCGCACGCGGCGCGTATTGGTGCCGGCAAGATAGGTGCTGGCGATCAGCGCGTCGGCGGCGAGCGTGCGGCGCTGGTATGCTCGCAGCGCCTGGCTCTTCCACTCCGTCGTCTTGCCGTCGGGGGTGTTCAGCCGGGCGCGCGGCACATCGATCTCCACCTGGCCGAAGGTGCCCAGCAGCGACCGCGGACGGTGCCCATGGCGATGACCCGTGACGCCGACCGCGTCCTCGGCATCGCCGCTCGACGGCTTCGCACCACGGGTGTAGCGCGAGCGTGCCAGAACCATGTCGAGCTCGCCTTCGAGCATGGCTTGCAGAAATTCCCGAGCCCGATCGCGAAGGCTCGACTCAATCGGATCAAACCAGTTGTCGAAAAGATGGACAGCCGTTTCGGTCTGGGGCTGCGACGAATCAGGCTTCGTGGTAACGTTCGTCATGGCGTGGTCTCCAGTCCGACGCTTCAACGCCGGATGATTCGAGGTTGAACACCCCGGAGACTACGCCACCCTCAATTCCTACCAACCCAGCGACGCCACCTGTCAAAATCCCCCTACGCACAAAACCCCCACAACGCTGTATCGCAGAAGCACAACCAGATCTTCGCTGATATTGGGCCGGTTGAGCGGCTGCCGATAGGCGCGGTATCGCCGCCCCGACGATCACTCCGCGCTTACACT
>DASZZK010000387.1:0-3617 GCA_035544975.1 Casimicrobiaceae bacterium
CCCAGCAAATATTCGCCTTCGTAGATGGCGTTGGCGCGAAACATCGGATAGACGAAATCGCGGACGAATTCCTCGCGCAGGTCGTCGACGTAGATTTGCGCGACGCCTGCCGCTCGGGCCTTGGCGCGCGCCGGCTCGAGCTCCTCGCCCTGACCGATATCGGCGGTGAAGGTCACCACCTCGCAGCGGTAGGTATCCTGCAGCCACTTTAGGATCACCGATGTGTCGAGGCCGCCGGAGTAGGCGAGCACCGCTTTGTTGATTGAGCTCCCCATACCGTCAATCGATCCGCGCGCCGGTCTTCTTGATGACCGGCGCCCACTTGTCGGATTCGCTCTTGATCAGCGCCGCAAGATCTTCGGGCGCACCGCCGACCAACTCGAAGCCCTGGGCATTGAGCGCACTCTTTACTGACGGATCGTTGAGAATCGCGTTGATCTCGGTATTGAGACGCTGCACGATCGGGCGCGGCGTTCCGGCGGCGACCAGGATGCCGTTCCACGCCAGCGCCTCGAATCCCGGGTAGCCCGCTTCGGCGACGGTCGGCAGGTCCGGCAGCAGCGCGAATCGCTTGGCCGTCGAGACGGCCAATGCTCGTAACTTGCCAGCCTGGATCTGCGCCTGCAGCGGCTGCATGACCGCGAACATCATCTGAGTCTCGCCCTGGATCGTCGCCGTGACCGCCGGCGGGGAACCGTTGAACGGCACATGGACGATGTCGACACCGGCTGTCACTTTCAGCAATTCCATCGTCAGGTGCGACGAGCTGCCGTTGCCGACCGACGCATAGTTGAGCTTACCCGGGTTGGCCTTGGCATAGTCGACGAGCTCCTTGACCGATTTGATCGGCAAGGACGCGTTGATCGCGAGCACGTTCGGTTGGCTGGAGGTGATGATCACCGCGCTCAGATCCTTCTGCGGGTCGTAGGGCAGTTTCGCGTACAGGTGGGGGCCGAACGCCAGAGGACCGTTGAACGAAATCACCATCGTGTAACCGTCCGGAGGCGACTTGGCGATCATGTCGGTCGCGACAGTGCCGCCGGCGGCAGGTCGATTGTCGACCACCACGGGCTGTCCGAGCCTGTCTTTCAACCTGTCACCGATCATGCGCGCGAGCACGTCGAGAGAGCTGCCCGCAGGCGCCGCGACAACAAACTTGATCGGCTTGTCCGGCCAGCTCTGCGCGCCGGCGAACAGCGGAGCAAGCGCTGCCGCGAAGACGACAAGCAACAACGAGATCCTGCGTGCTGACATGGGCTTTCCTCGGTTATTACGGCATCGGACCACTAGCTCACGCGGCCGCAAACGAGATACTCGAGCAGTGCCTTCTGAGCGTGCAGCCGGTTCTCCGCCTCGTCCCACACCACGCTTTGTGGGCCGTCGATGACCGCGGCGGCCACTTCCTCGCCGCGGTGCGCGGGCAAGCAATGCATGAACAGCGCATCGGGTTTTGCCTTGGCCATCATCTCTTGGTCGACTTCCCATTGCGCGAAGTCGCGCTGCCGCTCCGCGTTCTCCGCTTCGAAGCCCATGCTGGTCCACACGTCGGTGGTGACTAGATCCGCTCCGCGACACGCTTCCATCGGGTCGGTGAAGAACTGCAAGCGGCTGGTGTCGAAAATACCGGCGCGCTCGGACTCCACTTCGTAACCCGGAGGCGTCGAAACGTGTACGTTGAAATCGAAAAGCAATGCCGCCTGCAGCCATGTATTGCAGACGTTGTTCGAGTCGCCGATCCAGGCCACGGTTTTTCCCTGGATCGAGCCGCGGTGCTCGATGTAGGTGTAGACGTCCGCCAGAATCTGGCAGGGGTGGTACTCATTGGTGAGCCCGTTGATGACCGGCACTCGCGAGTGTGCCGCGAAGCGCTCGATGATGGTCTGCTCGAAGGTACGAATCATGACCACGTCGACCATCCGCGAAATGACGCGCGCGACGTCCTCGATCGGCTCGCCGCGGCCGAGCTGAGTATCGCCGCGGTTCAAGTTGATGGCGATGCCCCCGAGTTGGTTCATGCCGGCCTCGAACGACACACGTGTCCGCGTCGAGGCTTTCTCGAACACCATGGCCAGCGTGCGGTCGCGCAGCGGCTGATAGATCTCGTAGCGCTTGAAACGGTCCTTGATCCAGCGTGTACGTTCGAACAGATAGGCGAGCTCGTCGCGGCTGAAATCCTGGAGCTGCAGAAAATGCTTGGGAGCCACGGGTGCGCTCACGACGGCAACCAAACCTGTAATCGCTGAAGAAACAGCATTTTAGCACGTGACTCGTGGATCGCCGTAATGTAAACCAGTCTCTAAACTGCCGCGTTGACGGTCGAAAAAAAAGCGCCGCGCGGCGCTTTTTTGTCACCCATTACGAACGCCTATGGCATCGCCTTGATGGCTTGCGCCAGTCGCGTCTTGTTTCGCGAGGCGGTGTTCTTGTGCACGACCTTCTTGTCGGCGATGCGGTCGATCACCGACTGCTGCGCCTTGAGCTCCTTGGTCGCGGCCGCCTTGTCGCCGCCGGCGATGGCCTTCTTGACCTTCTTCAGTGCGGTGCGCAGCGACGACTTGAGGCTCGCGTTGTGCTGACGCCTCACTTCTCCTTGCCGGGCACGTTTGCGCGCTTGGGCAGTGTTTGCCATGTTCGTGAATCCTCGATTGCGACTGTGATGCGTGGGTGAGTGCGCCTGCCGTTATTGCAACGCGATCTTTGTGCGTTCCCTCGATGTAAGTACGGCCTGGCCGAGGGTCCGGTGGAGCACCCGAAAAAGACCGGGCATAATAGCGACTTTCCGGGTTTGGCGCAAGCCGGAACCGCTGCCGGTTGCTCTCTTCGTCGCTTCTTCGTCTTGCAACCCACTCCAAACCCGATCCGCACGGCCCATGAAACGCGCATGCGCGTTTCGGTGACGCACACGCGCGCTTTGCGATGAATCTGCTCAAGGCGCTGTCCACCGTCAGCGCATTGACTCTGCTGTCGCGGATCACGGGACTCGTTCGCGAAAGCCTGAAAGCCGTCGGCTTCGGCGCCGGCTTGCAGATGGACGCTTTCGAAGCCGCATTCCGTCTGCCCAATATTCTGCGGCGGCTGTTCGCCGAAGGCGCGTTCTCGCAGGCGTTCGTGCCGATACTCGCCGAATACAAACGCGCACGCGGCGAGGACGCGACGCGCGATCTCGTCGGCCGTGTCGCGACGCTGCTGGCGGTGCTGCTCCTTGCCTTGTCGGTGCTCGGCATCTTTGCCGCGCCATGGCTGGTCTATCTCCTTGCCGGCGGCTTCGTCAGGACGCCGGGGAAGGTCGAGCTCACGGCGGAGCTCATCCGGATCATGTTCCCCTACGTTTTTTTCATATCGCTGGTGTCGCTCGCCGGCGGCGTGCTAAACGTGCACCGGCGCTTCGCGATTCCCGCCTTCACGCCGGTACTGCTCAATATCTCGATCATCGGCGCGACGATCTTCGTCGCTCCCCACTTTGATCCGCCGATTGTCGCTCTGGCCTGGGGTGTGGCGGTCGGTGGCGTGGCGCAGCTCACACTTCAGATCGTGCCGCTCGCGCGCCTGTCGATGCTGCCGCGCCCGCGCTTCGACTGGCGCGACGAGGGCGTGCGCCGGGTCCTGCGGGCGATGGG
>DASZZK010000388.1:0-3357 GCA_035544975.1 Casimicrobiaceae bacterium
GGCCATGGCGCGCGCGGCCGCGACGTTATCTTCGAGTCCCATCAGCCCGACGTCCGGCTGACCGAGGCGCGATTCGCTCACGCCGCTGCCGGTGATGAACGCGGCGGTGTAGCCGAGCTTGCTGACGAGCCGGGTACTGAAGCCGTCGAATACGCCGGGGAGCACGAGGATCTCGGGCGCTTCTATCAGCGCGCGCAGGCGCTTGCCGGGACTTGCTGTGGGCGCTGGCTTGGTCATCCGAATCCTCCTTGGCTGCTTATTCCATTCCGCCTGCGGCAAACGCAGCCTTGCCGGCCGGCGTCGCCATCTGATTGAGGACAGCTTTCACCGCCTCGGGTGACGTTGCGCCGGTCATTATCGCCGCCTCGTAGCTGGTGTAATTCTGCACGTCAGCCGGCAGCGGGCCGACGAGCTTCACGCCTTTGGGCTCGTAGGCTTTGATCTCGGTGATCGCGCCGAAACCGATTTCGTTTCCCTTGCCCTTGCTCACATGCTCCATTACCGATGCGCCATCGGGATAGCGCGTGGTCTTCGGCTTCAGCTGCTCGAGGATACCCATCTTCTCGAACAGCTTGTCGAGATAAATACCGCTGGACGCCGTGTTATAGACCACCGAGTCCGCGGCCAGAAGCGCCCGTTTCAATGCATCGACCGATGCAATGTCGGGAGCGGATGCACCATTGCGCACCACGACGCCGCCGCCGACGCGCCCGACTGCAATCCGGGTGTCGGCGACAACCTTACCTTCCTGAGCAGCCTTGGCGATCGCATCCGGCGGAGCAATCACGATATCGTAGGCCTCGCCCGCAGCTAGACGTTGAGAGATCTGCGGCGTCGTGTTGAACTGTATCTTGAGATCGTGGCCCGTCTCGCGCTTGGCCACCTGCGCGAACGCTTGCAGACCAGGCTCGACGGCGCCCGCGCTCCGGATCCTGATTTCGGCAGCGAAGGCCGCCGCGGAAAGGACGGGCATTAGCAACAGGGTGGCAAGAAAACGCTTCATGGAGCGTCCTCCGAGTCGATGAGAATGATCTGCTTTGTCGTCGAAGCGCTCTTTATTGCTTTTCCACGATAACGCGACCCTGGGCGTTAAGGAACACATGGTAGCGGTTGCCGTCCTTGCACGATGCGACGTGATCGTTGTCGCCCCGTGTCGTGACGCTGACGACTTCGCCGCAGGGCAATCCCTGCAACGTGATCACGGTGAACAGGTCTTTCTTGACCGCCGCATCGTCGGCGGCAAGCGCGGGCGCAGCGAAGTATGCTGCCGTCAAAAACGCAATCGAATGACGCATCGCACATTTATTCATGGTTTCTCCTGCTTCGAATCAGATTGTCGCAAACTTTGCCCGATCGGAAAGAATGCCCCAGATCGCTTCGCGCGAGGCGACGATCGCGGATGCCAACAAAGGGTCGCTGTCCTGCAATAACGAGAGCACTTTGAGCACCAGCAGATCGTAGGGTCGCCGCAACTCTGCCAGGGTGGTCTTGAGCTTCCCCTCGTAGTACGCCCGAAATTGACCGAGCAGATCGTCGACCTGGTTCTTGAGCGCGATCTTGGTCAGCACGCCGATGGCTTTGGTGTCCTTGAGCCGCTGCTCCAGTGATGTCAGATCCAGCGTCGGTGACGCGTTCTTCGCGACGTCGGGAGCGGCGCTTTCCTTTTTCGCCGGCTGGGCGAGGGGGGCTTTGGCGACGGTTACGGGCGCTTTCGCCACCGGCGTAGCGGGCTTGACGGTGCTCTGTCTTGCGGTCGTCGGCGGCGTCACGGGCGGGTTCGCCGAATTGAGCGCCGCGGCACTGCTCGGTGTTGCAATGGCCGGTGACGGCGGGCTTGGCGCCGGTGCCGGAGTAGGCGCCGGCGCGACGGCTTTGGCCGCGCTTGGTGGCTGCGCGCCCGGCGGCTTGGCGCCTGAACAACCCGCGATCGACAGGGCGAAGGCGAGTCCGAAGATAAACAAGACTCGCGTCTGCTGGCGTTCGGCGTGAATCGTAGCAGGATTTCCGCTCATGCGTTCTCCGGTATCACGATCATGGCAACGCCATATTCTTCTCTGCCATGACGCCGCGCAACTGACCGTCCACGTCAGGGGAGTCGATCCTATCGTATTGTATTAGGTCCTGCTTGCCTCGGCTCGCGCAGTTGCGAAATGCCGCGGCAGCCCGCAAGATGTGCCTCGATCGGGTGCGTGCACGACCATCCGCACTTCATCACCGGCACGATATCCGGAATGCCCTCCAAACTTCGTTCCAGTGTGCCCACGCTGCCGAGCGGCACGGTGACGTTCCTTTTCACCGACATCGAAGGCAGCACCCGGCTGTGGGAAACGCAGCGCGAGGCGATGACGGCTGCGCTGGCGCGGCACGATGCGCTGCTGCGGCAATGCATCGAGGAGCGCGGCGGGCACATCTTCAAGACCGCGGGCGATGCGTTCTGCGCCGTCTTTGCCACCGCGTCGAGCGCAGTCGAGGCCGCGCTTGCTGCGCAGCGCTCAGTCCGTGCGGAGCGGTGGCCGGAGCAAGCGCCGATTCGCGTCCGGATGGCGTTGCACACGGGGGCCGCGGAAATCCGCGGCGGCGACTATTTCGGCGGTCCGCTCAACCAGGTAGCTCGTCTTCTTGCTGCCGCGCACGGCGGACAAACGATTGTGTCCGAGATCACGCACGATCTGTGCCGCGACCGCCTACCTGGCGGGGCCGCGCTCAAGTCGCTGGGGCAGCACCGTCTCAAGGATCTGGCACGACGCGAAACAGTGTTTCAGCTATGTCACGCCGACCTGCCGTTGGCGTTTCCTCCACTGAAGACGCTGCTTGCGCCCATCGACGCCGATACGCCGTCGATCGCGGTGCTGCCCTTTGTGAATATGAGCCGCGACGAAGAGAACGAGTATTTCGCCGACGGCCTCGCTGAGGAGCTGCTCAACGTGCTTTCGAAAATCCGCGGCCTGCGCGTCGCGTCGCGCACGTCGGCGTTCAGCTTCAAGGGCACCAAGGTCGACATCCCAACCGTGGCGCAGAAGCTCAACGTGGCGACCGTCCTGGAAGGCAGCGTGCGCAAGGCGGGCAATCGCGTGCGCGTCACCGCGCAGCTCATTCAAGTCGCGACCGACTCGCACCTTTGGTCGGAAACCTACGATCGCGACCTCGAAGACATCTTCGCGGTGCAGGACGACATCGCGCAATCGGTGGTGAAGGAGCTGCGATCGGCGCTGCTCGGGGAGAAGCCGGATGCATCGGCCCGCGATGTCGTCAAAGCGGAGGTGCAAGCCGCCGCCAAGGGGCGCGGCGAGAATGCGGAAGCTTATCGGCTCTACCTGCAGGGGCGCTTCTTCGAGGATCGCTTGACCGGTGAGGGCA
>DASZZK010000389.1:0-9307 GCA_035544975.1 Casimicrobiaceae bacterium
AAGCATTCACCGCGACGACCCCGGCGCAAGCGAGCGCACGCGAGCGATTATAATGGCTGCATGCATCTGCCGTTATTCTTGCCGCACTGCTTCTTGCCGCACCGATTCTTGCCGCACGGCAGCCTGCGATTCAAGCAGCGCGTTCACGCACGCGGATTTACGCTGGTCGAAATTCTGGTGGTCATCGTCATCCTCGGGATACTCGCGGCGCTGGTCGTGCCACGAGTGCTGGAAAGACCCGACGAAGCCAGGGTGATCGCTGCCAAGAACGATATCGCCGCGATTTTGCAGGCGCTGAAGCTCTATCGACTCGATAACGGGCGCTATCCGACCAGCGAGCAGGGGCTCCGCGCGCTGGTGAGCAGGCCTACATCGGTGCCGGTGCCGACGAACTGGAAACCGAACGGCTACCTCGAGCGGCTGCCCAAGGATCCCTGGGGAAATCCGTATCAATACTTAAGCCCCGGCCTGCGCGGCGAAATCGACGTCTTCAGTTTCGGCGCCGACGGAGCGCCCGGCGGCGCCGGCATCGATGCCGACGTCGGGTCGTGGGACCTCTAGCCAATACGCGCTCAAGGTTCGCGCGCGAGCCTGGTGTCAGGCGCATCCTTGCGCCCGGCCAGCTCGCTGGATTCACCCTGGTCGAAGTGCTGGTGGTGCTGATCGTGATTGGTCTCGCCGCGGCGCTCGCCTACGCGCGCTTCGACAGCGATCCTCGCGGAGAGCTCGAGCGCGAGGGCCGCCGTCTTGGCGCGGCGATCGAGCACGCGGCGCTGCTCGCGCAATGGCACAACGAGACGCTGGGCGTATCGGCCGTGGGCGGCAACTATCGTTTCTGGCGCCGTGGCGCGAACAGCGGCGACGACTGGAGCGCGCTGTCCGGCGATGACGTACTGGCCGCGCGCACGCTGCCGACTTCGTTTGCTGTCGCGGTGCGCACCTATGCCGCCCAGCCGGTCGCGGCCGATGCCATCGTGCCCTTGCGCGCCAGCGGCCGGAACGAACCGTTTGTCATCGAGCTCGCCGCGGCCGAATGGCATATCCTGCTCTTTTCCGATCCGATCAATCGGGTTACGGTGTCGACGCCATCGCTGCGCTAGGACGCCGCCATGGATTCACGCTGGTCGAGGTCCTGGTCGCGCTGGCGATCCTGGCCGTGGCGCTGGCGGCCGGTTTTCGAAGCGTGGCGCAGAGCGCCGACAGCGCCACGGCGCTGAAGGCGCGCACGCTCGCGCTTTGGGTGGCGCAGAACCGGCTCGCCGCGGCGCAGCTCGAGCAGCCGGCGCCCCCGGTCGGCGAGCGCAACGGTACCGACGCGCAAGGCGGCGCTGCATTCTCGTGGCGCGAAACCGTATCCGGGACGCCCAATCCCGCGTTCCGAAAAATCGAGATCAACGTCGCGGATCCGTCCACTCCGGATTATGTCCTCGCGCGTCTGGTGGGCTACGTCGCCCAATCGTCCCGGCGATGATGCCCTTCGACACTCCGCGGCGCGGATTCACCTTGCTCGAGGTGCTGATTGCGATTGCCATCGTCGCGGTGATCGCGGTGCTCGGCTACCGCGCGCTGGCCGCGCTTTCCGACGCCGAGACGCGCCTCGCAGCCGAGGCTACGCGATGGCGCACGCTGGACTTGTTCTTCGCGCGGCTCGAAGGCGATATGCGTCAGGCGGTGCCGCGCTCCGCGCGATCGGGGGCCACCCGCGAAGCACCGTGGCTGGGTTTCATGACCAATTCCGAAGGCAGCGACGGCGACAGTGCACTCGCATTTTCGCGAGCGGGCCCGGAATTCAATATAGAACCCGGAAGCGCGGGTCAGCGACTCGGCTATCGCTTGCGCAACGGCAGCGTCGAAGTGCTGTATTGGTCGAGCTATGACCGTCCGCAAGACGCACAAGCCACGAGCTACGCGTTGCTCCCCGATGTCGCGCGTTTCCGGCTGACTTATCTGACGCGCGACAACGCCTGGATCAACAACTGGCCCGTCGCCGGCGATGCCGACTTGCCGCGCGCGGTGCGCGTGCAGCTGACGCTGTCGTCCGGCGAAACGATCGAACGGTGGCTGGCGCTGCGCCAATGATCTTTGTTTCCAACGCTACTTCCAGCTCGACATCGCGTGGCGCCGCGGTGGTCATGGCGATGCTGCTCGCGGCGCTCGCCGCCACCATTGCCGCAACGCTGCTCTGGCAACAGCAACGCTGGATCGCAGAGCACCAGCATCGCCGCGATCAGGTCCAGGCGCAGGCGCTGGCGATGGCCGGCGTGCAATGGACGCGGCAGATCGTGTTCGAGAACGCTCCGGCAGGAACCATCGTGCATCTGGGTCAGCCGTGGGCGCTGAGGCTGCCGGCAATGCCGATCGAAAACGGCTCGATCGGTGGCTACATCGTCGACGCTCAAGGCCGCATCAATATCAATAATCTGGCAACGGGCTCGACCGACGCCGCATCGACACGTGGCGCCCTGCAGCGGCTGTTCGCCGCTCTCGCGTTGCCGGCAAATATGGTCAACGCGGTTGGCGACTGGGTCGATGCCGACGATAAAGCCAGCGATCCCGGCGGCGCCGAGGATGCGTGGTATCTCGCGCAACCGACGCCGAGTCTGGCCGCCAACGCACCTGTTCGTCGTCTCGGCGAGCTGCTACTGGTGCGCGGTGTCAGCCCGGCGTCGATGGCCCGGGCGCGGCCCTTTGTCTCAGCGCTCGATGCGCCAACCGCGGTGAACGTCAATACGGCGCCGGCGGAAGTGCTTGCCGCCACCATTGGCGGCCTCGACGCCGCGGGTGCTGCGTTGCTAATCGTGTCACGCGAAAAGACACCTTTCGCGAGCGTCGCCGACTTCAAGGCGCGGCTGCCGCGTCCCGCTCTGCTAACCGACGATACATCGCTGACCGTAAGAAGCGACTGGTTCGAGGTTTCGATCGAAGCGCGGCAAGGCGAGACTCTGGCTCGCGCCCGCGCCTTGCTCAAGCGCTCCACCGGGGCGGGCGAATGGCCGGCGGTCGTATGGCAAACGGTGGAATAAGCAGCGGATAAGTGGCAGGTGAGCCACGAGAGCGCGATCGAGGCTCGCGTACAATTACCACGGCTCGGACCCATCGCAGGCTCGCATAGCCAGCTCTCGGTCCGTTCGAATTGTCGCTCCCGTCATGACTACACTGCGCGTCTATCTCGAATTCCCACCCGATCCGGCGCGTGAGACGGAGTGGGCGCTGTTCGACGACGCGAATCGCCTGATTCGCCGTGGCCGCGCACCGATCGCGGGCTGGCCTTCCGCCGACAACCGGGAGGCGGTGATCGCCGCGAGACACGGTCGTCTTGCCACCGTCAAGCTGCCGCCGCTTCCGCTCCCGCGGGTGCAATCCGCGGCCAGCTTCGCGCTCGAAGAGCAGCTCGCCGGCGCACCCGAGGACAGTCACGTCGCGCCGGGGCGGCAATCGGCGGACGGCTCGCTGCGTGTGGCGATCGTCGGCGCGGCATGGATGCGCGCGTTTCAAGCGGCGTCGAAGCGCTGCGCCCTCCGCTGGCGGCGTGTCTTGCTGGAAAGCGACCTCGCAATCCCTCCTCCAGGCGGCTGGTGCTGGTGTTCGGAGTCGCTCGATTGCGCCGGCTTCGTGCGGACCGACAGCGGATCGAGCATCGCTGTCGGACCATCGCATGCGGCCGCTCTGCCGGAGGAGCTCGCGCTTGCGCTTGCTGGAAGCGGACGGCGGCCGCGTCTCGTCCGAGTCGACGTGCCGGGTGCCGAAGAGGCCCTGCTCGAGCGAGCGCGAACACAAACCGGCGTCGAATTTACCGCCGGCGCTCCGTGGCACTGGTCCGGCGCGCAAGCCGCGGCGTTCGACTCCGCGATCGACCTTCAGGTGGGCTCGTTCGACACCGCAAGTACCGCGCCTCGAATGGACATCGCGCGCCTGTTCCGGCCGGCGCTGTGGATCGCCGGTGCAGCGCTGGCAATTTACGTGCTCGCGGGGGCAGGCGAGTGGATTTCGTTGCAGTGGCAACTGCGCGCGCTGGACCGGGAGATGTCGACGCTGGCGCAGGGTGCGGTAGGGGGGTCAGTTGGCAACTCCGTTGGCAACACCGCGCCGGATGTGGCGCCCGCCTCGGCCATCGCGCGCCGCCATGGTGAGCTTCGCCATCGCGCGGGACTCCCCGCCAGCAATGATCTGCTGCCGTTGCTGGCGCGCGCCGCACCGGCGATGTCGGCTATTCCCGGCGGCGCCATCCGCTCGCTGCATTACGCCGACGGACACGTGGTCTTCGATTTGCAAAAGCTCGATCCGTCGCAGACGACACACCTTCAACGCGAATTACAGCAACAGGGACTGGTCGCGATCGCGGTGCCGACAGCGAACGGCGCGCGACTGCGCATCGGACTCGACTGATGGCAACGACGATGCGACCTGCGACTGAATCACGCCTGATTCAATGGCGGCAGTGGTGGCAGCTAAGGTCTGCGCCGGAACGTTCTGCCTGGCTCGTTGCCGGCGGTATCGCACTCGCCCTGGTGGCCTGGGTGCTGATCTGGCAACCGTTGACGCGCGACACCGAACGGCTCGAGCGGCGTCTCGTCGAACAGCGTGCAGCGCTTGCGATGGCACGGCGCCAGGCCGACGAGATTGCCTCGCTTTCGCGAAGCGCGATCGAGCCCTTGCCGCGCGATGCGCGCGCAGATGTCGAGGCGGCGCTCGCGCGGCAAGGCCTCAAAGCGACCGCCATCGAACGCGGCGACGATCAGCGCTTGCGGGTCACGCTCGACGCGGTGTCGTTCGACGCCTTGGCCACCTTGCTCGACACGCTGCAACGCGACGCCCGGTTGAGCGCGGTGGACCTCACCGCCGCGGCGCGCGTCGAGCCCGGCCAGGTGCGCGCCGAAATGATGTTCTCGTCTCCGCGCTGACCATGCGGTCGTTGCTCGTGGTCGCGGCCGCCGCGTTGCTGCTCGCGGCGGCCATCGCGGCGGAAGCGCCCGCAACGCTAGTCGACCGGCAGCTCGACTCGCTGGCCCATGGACGATTGCGCGTCGCCGATGCCGCCGGGACGATCTGGAATGGCTCCGGCGCGTTGGTTCTCCTGCCGTACAACGCGCGCATCCCCGTGCAATGGCATATCGATGCGCTACCGCTTCTACGCTCGCGTTTGAGCGGGACGCTCGGCCGCGACCTGATGGAAAGCTCGATTGAATCGTCGGCGGCCACGTTCGAATTGCGCGGCGATGACTTCATGGTGAGGCGTCTGGTCATCGCGTTTCCCGCGGAAGCGTTATTGCGCGCGACCGATGCGCCCGCCTTCATCACCGCCGCCGGCGGTACGGTGGAGGTGCGCGCGGATGCTTTCGCCAAGCGCCGGGGTGCGTTCGACGGTGGGTTCATCGCCCGCTGGCAGGGTGCAAGCCTGCCCGGCCCCCGGCCTGATCTCCGCGTGGCGCTCGGCGACGTTCGTCTCGATGGAGTGGGCAACGGCGGCGAGATCAAGGGTGCGCTGTCCAACGTGGGAGGCGATATCGAGATCACCGGCATGGTGAGCCTTGCCGCGACCGGCGCGACGCGGGTGGAAGCCCGATTGAAGCCGCGTGCGGGCATCGATGCGGAGCGCTCGAGCGCGATTACCAATGCATTGTCGCTGTTGGGGGCGAAGGACGAATCCGGCGCATATCGCGTCGCATGGCAGGCGCCCGCTCGATGAGCCGGCGAACAAAGAACCGGGGTCGGTCCGCAGGCGGCAAGGTGGGCAGCCACGCGGGGGGCAAAGGCGATCGTCGCGTCGCCGCCAAAGCCGCGACGACCACGCACGCCGCGCCCGCCGCGATTACTACGCGCACCGCAAGCGAGCCGTTGTCACGAATCCGCGCTATCGACGCGATGCGCGGCACGGCGATTTGCCTGATGATCGTCTACCACGCGGCGTTCGATCTGAACTGGTTTCATATTATCAACGCCGACTTCAACCATGACCGTTTCTGGCTCGCCTCTCGCGACCTGATCGTCAGCAGCTTCCTTCTTCTGGTCGGGGTCAGTCTCGTGCTTGCTCATCGCGCAGGAAATTCTCCGAGGCAATTCTGGCGCCGCATCGCGCTGGTCGGCGCGTGCGCGTTGCTGGTCACGGTCGGCAGCTACGTCACGTTTCCGAAAACCTTCATCACCTTCGGCATCCTGCACTGCATCGTGGTCTCATCGATCCTCGGCTGGCCGCTGGTGCGATTTCCACGCGCAGCGTTGATTGTCGGCATCGTCGTGATTGTCGTTGGCGCCGCGATTGGCGTGCCGCTGTTCGATCTGCCGTGGCTCAACTGGGTTGGATTGATGACTTACCGGCCGGCTACCGAAGATTACGTGCCGCTGCTGCCCTGGTTTGGTGTCGTGCTCGTCGGAATCGGCGCCGGCTGGTGGCTGTTGGAGCGTCGCAAGCAGGCTCTGCAGCGGATCTCGCGCGCCTCTCCAAGATGGCTGACCTGGCTGGGGCGGCACAGCCTGCTCGTGTATATGGTTCATCAGCCGATCATGGTCGGGGTGTTGCGGGTATTGCACGGTTGAACGTTCGTATCAAGCGTCGTTGACGTCGGCCGGCCGTAGGCGGCCAACACCAGCCGTTCAGCGTCGCCGCCCAAATTGTCCCGAAGGGGTCGTCCATGAACGCGCAATACTCTTTGCCGGGCTACGATCATCCGATCATCCGTTGGCTTTTGGGCGAAGGTCGCCGCATCACGGAACCGATGAGCTTTCTCACCGCGTTTGCCGAGCAACTGCGCGGCAGTGGCATAGAGGTCGATCGAGTGTCGATCGGAGTGCCGATTCTCCACCCGCAGGTTTACGCCTTCAGCGGGATATGGGAGCCGGGCAAGGGTGCGGTAGAACGACGCAATTTTGCGGACGCCAACTCGCTTTCGCGGCTGGCACGCAGCCCCGTAAAGACGATCTACGAAGGGGGCGGGCAGGTGCGCCGCGACCTTACTGCAGCGGCGACGAGGGTGAGTACGGAATCTATGCCGACCTGCGCCGGGAGGGCTTCATTGACTATTTCGCCATCGGCGTTCCATTCTCGGATGGCAGCAGCAAGGCGCTGATCGTAGCCACCAAACGACCGGGCGGCTTCACGGCCGATGAGATCGCTGCGTTGTCTGCGATGGCGCCCATGGTCACGATAAACCTCGAGATCCAGGCGCTGCGGCGGACCGCGCAGACGCTGCTGGAAACTTACGTCGGACGGCAGGCCGGTAAGCGCGTTCTCGATGGCGCCATCAAGCGTGGCATGGGCGAGACGATCCCGGCGGTTATCTGGCTGTGCGACCTGCGCGGGTTCTCCATCCTTTCGGAGGAGTTGCCGCGTGAGGCGCTGATCGAGCTCCTCAACGACTATTTCGGCGCAATGTGTCGGGCGATCGAGCAACACCAAGGGTAGGTGTTGAAATTCATCGGTGATGCTCTGCTAGCAATCTTTCCGATCAGCGGTGAGGATGCGGGCCCCGCCTGCCACCAGGCGCTTGCCGCGGCGCGTGCCGCGACCGCGGCTATTGCCGCCTTGAATGGCGAGCGCATAGGCAGAAACGAGCCGGCAATCCTGTACGGCATCGCGCTGCATGTCGGCGATGTGATCTATGGCAATATCGGCGGTGAAAACCGGCTCGACTTCACCGTAATTGGGCGTGCCGTCAATCTGGCCGCGCGCATCGAAAGGCTCTGCCGCGAACTCGGACGCACTCTTTTGTTGTCGGAGGCATTTGTCTCGGCGGCAAGGGTCGCGGTCGAGCCCATGGGTCGCTTTCCGCTAAAGGGAATGGCTGCGCCGCAGACCGTGTCAGCACCCTTGGAGTGACTGATGGATGGAATGTGGGTACCGCCGGCGGCGCTCGCCAGTGTGCGACTTACGCTACGTCGACTTCCAGAAGGACGCCATGCTGTTCGACCCCGCCCGGCACGAACCGTTGCTCGACATCGCCTGGGACGCTGCGCGAGCCCGCGCCGCAATCGCCGCGATCATCGAAGACACCGAGAAGACGGTGGGTACTGGCATCAGTTGGCCCTGGCACCCGCTCGACGAAGGAAGGGTTCCCCAGCCGCCGCACAAGTCGATCTACCTGGGGGCGTCCGGGACGCTATGGGCGATGTGGTGCCTGCAGCGGGCCGGTGCAGTTTCGCTTCGCACCAATCCGTCCGGCTTGATCGATCGCGTCTACGAGTCCTACCTAGCTCAGCCGGACACGGAGGAAGTCGTGCCGTCATACTTCTTAGGCGAGGTGGGCATCCTGCTCATCCAATGGCTGCTCACTCGCTCGCTTGTAGCCGCCGATCGAGTCTACGAGGCTATTGCCAGGAACATTACGAATCCCACCAACGAGGCACTCTGGGCGGCACCGGGCACGATGGTCGGCGCCCTGCACATGCTCGGGTGGACGGGCGAAGGACGCTGGCGCGAACTTTATCTTGACAACGTCGAGCAACTCTGGCGCACGTGGCTTTTCAGCGTGAAATCCGATTGCTATCTGTGGACGCAGGATCTCTATGGCAGCATCGTCCAACTTCTCGGCGCCGGCCACGGGTTCGCGGGCAATGCCTACGCGCTGCTTCGCGGCACGGCACTGCTCCCCGCGAAACGTCGTGAAGCGCTCTACGACCGCTGCGTGAAGACCCTTCGCGCCGCGGCCGTCGTTGAGGGCGACTGCGCCAACTGGCCGCAGAGCATCGGAGCGCCACGACCCGGTCGAACGCACATGCTCGTGCAGTGGTGTCACGGCGCGCCGGGCATCGTGACGGGCCTCGCGGACTTTCCGGCCGAGCGGTCGGCCGACATGGACGAGATGCTGGTCAAGGCCGGCAATCTGGTATGGAGGGCCGGCCCGTTGGCCAAGGGTCCGGGCATCTGCCACGGCACGGCGGGCAACGGCTATGCCTTCCTCAAACTCCACCAGCGCACCGGCGATCCGGTCTGGCTTACCCGTGCGCAGGCGTTTGCGATGCACGCGATCGCCCAGAGCGAACGGGCACGGCAGCAGCATGGTCGGAAGCGTTACTCGCTATGGACCGGCGACCCGGGACTCGCGGTCTACCTGTGGCATTGCCTGACGGGATCGGGTGGTTTGCCCGCATTCGACATCTTGTAGGCCCCGTGGATGGACCTGCGTACGGCCGCTTCGGGTCTATTCTGTTGAAAAACTCTTGTCCTAGACCTGCGCGAGAAATTCCAGGCCCATAGAGGCGTCGCGCATTTTCAGACGTGGGGGACCACGCAATTCAGTGTTGCGCGCGACCACGGGCCATTTAGCGAACACCTCTACGGTGCGCAGAGCCGATTGTGAGATGCATTGCGCGT
>DASZZK010000390.1:0-2343 GCA_035544975.1 Casimicrobiaceae bacterium
GACATCGAGAAGTTTCTTGGTTTTTTGGTGCTGCCGTCTGGCTTTCAGCATTGACGCGTGACTCATTTTGACCTCCGATGGATGAAAAATTGAATTCGACTTCAGTTTGACCCGATCTTGCGTTCTTGGCTAACTGACCGCATCAAGCCCCGGAAATGGCCCATGCGCGTGCCCTGAGCGGCCATTCGCCCGTACACATTGGTGGGGCGTAGTATTGTCGGACTGTCATTCGTTAACGAGTTAATTCACCGATCGTGTCGGAGGATCCAGCCAAATCTCAGTCACGCGAGGTCGATTGCGACTTCCTCGTCATTGGTGGCGAGCGTAATGGGTGGGCACTATCCATCCGGCGGGATCAACCTGGGGCCGGCGATGACCTTCGGCTTTATGGCCGCGCGGCATGCGGCTGGCGCCGATGTGAAATAGATTCTTGACGCAAGGCACGTACAACTCACCAGGAGCTGTCAATGACCGAGACCCGGCCCAGCACTGACGACAAACGCCGCGCCTTCCGACAGTTGCACGAGGCCGGCTGTTTTGTCATTCCCAATCCCTGGGACGTGGGAAGCGCGCTGTATCTGCAAAGCCTCGGCTTCAAGGCGCTCGCCACGACAAGCTCCGGCTTTGCCTGGTCGCAGGGCCGCGCAGATAACGGCATCACACGCGACATGGCGCTCGCCCATCTGCGCGCCATGGTCGCGGCAACGGACGTGCCGGTGAATGCCGACTTGGAAAGCGGCTTCGCCAAGGATGCGGCCGGCGTCGAGGAAAGCGTGCGTCTTGCGGTCGAGACCGGCGTAGCGGGACTGTCGATCGAGGATTCGACCGGCGATGCGGCCAAGCCGCTCTTTGAACTGGGCGCCGCGGTGGAGCGGATGCGCGCGGCGCGAAGAGCCATCGACAAGGCAGGTGGCGAAACGCTTCTGGTAGGACGCGCCGAGTGCTTTTTTGTTGGCCGCCCCAATCTCGATGAAACGATCGAGAGGCTCAAGGCGTACGCGAACGCTGGTGCCGATTGCCTCTATGCGCCGGGTATTTCCACGCGCGATCAAATCGCCGCCGTCGTGACTGCCGTCGCGCCGAAGCCATTCAATCTGCTCGTAGGATCGGCGAGCGAATTGACGGTCGATGAGATCTCCGCGCTCGGCGTGCGGCGAATAAGCGTCGGCGGCGCGCTCGCGCGCTCAGCCTGGGGCGGATTCATGCGTGCCGCCAGATCGATTGCCGAGCACGGCAAATTCGATGAGTTCGCCAGCGCAGCATCCGGCCGCGAGCTCAATGCGCTCTTTCACGTGGATCCGAAGACGCCGATGTCCTAACGCTAGACTTGACCTACCTCGGTCTGACGGCGCTGGCGAGCGTCGCCCCCTGGCGACCCGTATTGGGTCCAACGATGGATCAGCCACCCACGAGATGCAGCGCCACCTCGCGTCGATGCGGCCGGAGCCGGTGCTCGAACAGGTAGATGCCCTGCCATGTGCCGAGCGCGAGACGGCCGTCGGAGATCGGAATCGAAAGCTGCACATGGTGAGCGCCGCGCGAACGTGCGCGGGCATGTCATCCGGCCCCTCGTCGCGATGGCGGAAGAGCTTGTCGCCGTCGGGCACGAGCCGGGCGAAGTAGCGCTCGAGATCTCCGCGTACGTCAGGATCGGCGTTTTCCTGCACGACGAGACTCGCGGAAGTGTGGCGAACGAAAAGCGTGAGCAGACCGCTTTCCATACCGCTTGCGGCGGTCCAGTCGGCGACCGGACGGGTGATCTCGACAAGGCCGCGGCCGGGGGTCTCGAAGGCAAGCGTGGTTTGAGATTGACGAAGCATCGGCGAAGGTTTGACGAGGACCAAGTCTAGAGTAGCACTCAGCGCACCTCGATCCACGCCGGCGCATGGTCGCTCGCACCGGCCCTTCCGCGCACGGCTTTGTCGACGCCCGCCTCGACCAGACGCGCGCTCAGCTCCGCGTTGAGCAGCAGGTGATCGATGCGCAAGCCCGCGTCGCGCTCCCATCGCTTGCGCATGTAATCCCAGAACGTGTAGATCGGACCGGTTGGATGTCGGGCACGGATCGCATCGGTCCACCCGAGGTCGAGCAACGTTCGAAACGCGGCTCGGCTTTGCGGCTGGACCAGGGCGTCGTTGTCGTACGAGCGCGTCGCATAAATGTCGCTCGGAGTCGGCACGACGTTGTAGTCGCCCGCAAGCACCACCGGCGCGCCCGACGCGTACAGGCCTTTTGCATGCTCGTGAAGGCGCTGCAGCCACGCGAGTTTATAGTCGAATTTGGGGCCAGGCTGTGGATTGCCGTTGGGCGCATAGAGGCAGCCAACCAATATTCCGTTGACCG
>DASZZK010000391.1:0-5739 GCA_035544975.1 Casimicrobiaceae bacterium
CATCGGCACCTACTTTGCCTCGCAACGGATGCTGGCCACCGATAGCGCTGCGGTGAAGCAGCAGCTCCTCGAGCAGGCTCCCGCGGTGCAGGGCTTCCCGCTGCTCGACCAGGAGAACGCGCAACTGCGGGCCCTGCTGAAGATGTCGGCGCGGTTTCCGGGCGCCGCCACGGCCGCCGAGGTGCTCTATTCCGGCCGAGATCCGTTTACGCAGAAGCTGTTCGTCGACAAGGGCGACGTCGCGGGGGTGCAGATCGGCCAGGCGGTGATTGACGAGATCGGCGTTGTCGGTCAGGTCACGCGAGTGTTTCCGTACATGGCCGAAGTGACGCTGGTGACCGACAAGGATCATGCGGTGCCGGTCAAAGTGGAGCGAAGCGGACTGCGCAGCGTGATGTACGGCGCAGGGACGGCGCGGCTGCCGGAGCTGCGCTTTCTTTCGCCCAACACCAACGCCGAAATTCAGCCCGGCGACCGGCTCGTCACCTCCGGCATCGACGGGACCTATCCTGCCGGACTCGCCGTGGCCCTGGTGACATCGGTCGAGCGCGAGACCGGACAGGTATTCGCCCGCGTGACCTGCAAGCCGCTCGCCGGCGTCGAACGCAACGGCCAGGTATTGATCTTGAGCCGCGCCGCGGTATCGTTGCCGCGTCCCGATGAGCCTGCGGAAGCGGATGCGCCTCGCAAGGGCCGCGGCAGGCGACGGGGCTGATCAGCGATGGCGCAACTCTCACCTTTTGCCACCGCAGGGCCGGATGAAATTCTGCTCCCGGCCAAGCCGTGGTTCGTTCTGTTCACCATTCTGTGCGGCTTGGTGGCGAACGCGATGCCTGTGTCCGGCGCAGCGCTGTTGCTCAAGCCCGATTTTCTGGCGCTGATTCTTCTTTATTGGTGTATCCAGGAGCCGCGCCTGATCGGTGTAGGCATCGCATGGTGCGTCGGACTGTTGATGGATGTCACCGATGCGACCGTTTTCGGTCAGCATGCCTTGGCGTATGCGGTGCTCGCCTACGCCGCCGAGTATTTTCGCCGGCGCGTGCTGCGATTTCCTCTGTGGCAACAGGCGGCGCAGGTCGCGGTTCTGCTCCTGGCGTGTTCGGCGCTGGTGCTGGTCATCCGCGTGGTCGGCGGAGCACCGACTCCCCGATGGACCTACGCCGTGGGACCCCTGGTTGGCGCATTTCTGTGGCCGCTCATAACGGTTGTGCTGCAGGGTCCGCAGCGGCCGCGCCGCTCGACAGAAAGATAAGGCGGCATCGATGCGCCGCCTCTTCACGAACCGCGGTCGTCCGGGCACGATCAGCGGCCCGGAACTCAAGGACCCGCAGCGCGAGCTATTGTATTTCCGCCGACGGCTGATGATCGCCGGTGCGGTGGTGATCGTGGCGTTCGGCGGTCTTCTCGGCCGCTTTGTCTACCTCCAGTTGTTCCAGCATCGCCATTATCAGACGCTCGCGGAAAGCAACCGCATCGCCATCGTGCCGATCGTTCCCAATCGCGGCGTGATGACTGACCGCAACGGGATCGTGCTGGCGCAGAGCTATTCCGCCTACACGCTGGAAGTCACGCCGTCGCGGGTCAAGAATCTCGACGAGACGATCGACGAGCTCGCCGGAATCGTCGAGGTGCAGGCGCGCGACCGCAAGCGCTTCAAGCGGCTGCTCGAGGAGTCGAAAAACTTCGAGAGCCTGCCGTTGCGAACGCGCCTGTCAGACGAGGAAGTCGCTCGATTTGCGGTCAATCGCTACCGGTTTCCAGGTGTCGAGATCAAGGCTCGGCTGTTCCGCCAATATCCTTTTGGAGAAGTGGCCTCGCATGTGACCGGCTACATCAGCCGCATCAACGACAAGGATGTCGAGCGCATCGATTCCTGGAACGAGACCGCCAACTACAAGGGCTCCGATTACATCGGGAAAGTTGGCGTCGAGCTCGCCTACGAGCGCGAGCTGCACGGCACCACCGGATGGGAAGAGGTTGAGGTCGACGCCGGCGGGCGCGCCGTTCGCACGCTGTCGCGCACGCCGCCGACGTCCGGCAACAACCTGAAGCTCGCGCTGGATATCAGGCTGCAACAGGCCGCCGAGACGGCGTTCGGCGATAGGCGAGGTGCGCTGGTCGCAATCGAGCCGGCGACCGGCGACGTGCTCGCCTTCGTCTCCAAGCCGGGGTTCGATCCCAATCTTTTCGTCGACGGCATCGACCCGGTGAACTGGGAATTGCTCAACGAATCTCCCGACAAGCCGCTATTGAATCGTCCGCTGCGCGGCGCCTATCCTCCCGGCTCGACCATCAAGCCGTTCCTCGCGCTGGCGGCGCTGACATCGGGCAAGCGTACTGCAGCACAAACGATCTTCGATCCCGGCTTCTACCAGATCCCGGGCGCGGCGCACCGATTCCGCGACGACAAGCCGGGCGGGCATGGCTACGTTGACATGTTCAAGTCGATCGTCGCCTCCTGCGACACCTATTACTACATGCTCGCCGGGGAAACCGACATCGACGATACCTATGCCTTCCTGTCGAAGTTCAGCTTCGGTCGCAAGACGGGGATCGATATCGAGGGCGAGCTCATCGGCGTGTTGCCGTCCCGCGCGTGGAAGCGCGAACGCTTCAAGGACAAGTGGTACCTCGGCGATTCGATCTCGGCGGGGATCGGTCAGGGCTATAACGCGTTTACGCCGGTGCAACAGGCGCAAGCCATCGCGATCATCGCCAACGACGGCGTCGCGCTCGCTCCCCATCTGGTCAAGAGCGTCGAAAACGTCAAGGACGGCGCGGTGCGGCACATTGCGCTGCAACCGACGCAGGCGCTCAACGTCAGGCCCGAGCATCTGGAGGTGATCAAGAACGCGCTTATCGGCGTTCCGCGCGAAGGGACCAGCGCGCGGGCTTTCGTCGGCACCCAATACATTTCGGCCGGAAAGACCGGCACCGCGCAGGTTTATTCGCTCAAGGGAGAAAAGTACTCTGCCCGCGTCGATGAGCGCCTTCGCGATCATGCCTGGTACCTCGCCTACGCTCCCGCCGATCATCCCAGGATCGCGATCGCGGTGCTGGTCGAGAACGGCGGATTCGGTGCGCAGGCCGCGGCGCCGATCGCGCGCGCGGTACTCGACTATTACCTGCTCGGACAGAAGACGCGCGCGCCCGCGGCGCCCGGCAGTGGACCGCGCGAGCCGGACGACGAAAGCGACTAGTGAGCCACTAGCAATGGCAAAATTCTTCGCGCTGCTGGCCAGGATTTGGGAATTGCTCGTGCGCCGCGTGGACAGCTACCTCATGGCTGCCGCATTGGCGATCGTCGGCATCGGGCTCATCACGCTGTTTTCCGCGTCGGACCAGAATATTGCGCGCGTTACGAGCCAGGTTGTGTCACTGGGATTCGCATTGTTGTTGATGTGGGTGGTGGCGAACATTCAGCCGCAACAGTTGGCACGGGCGGCTCTGCCGCTCTACATCGTGGGCGTGCTGCTGCTGATCGCGGTGGCGCTCGGCGGGACGGTGGTCAACGGATCGCGTCGATGGCTCAACTTCGGCTTTGCCCGCTTCCAGCCTTCCGAGCTGATGAAGATCGCACTGCCGCTGATGCTCGCCTGGTATTTTCAGAAGCGCGAGACGCGCGTTCGCTTTCGCGATTTCATCCTTGCGCTGGTGCTCATCGCAGCGCCGGTCTGGCTGATCAAACGCGAGCCTGACCTGGGTACCGCGCTGATGATAGGCGCGTCGGGCTTTTACGTGCTCTACCTTGCGGGCCTGTTGTGGAAGATCATGCTTGGCCTCCTGATCGCGGCCGGCGCGGCGGCGCCGCTGGTCTGGACGCAGCTGCACGATTATCAGCAGGAACGCATACTGACCTTTCTCGACCCGGCGCGCGACCCTCTGGGCACCGGATACCACAGCACGCAGGCGTCGATCGCCCTCGGCTCCGGCGGCGTGATCGGCAAAGGCTGGCTCAACGGCACGCAGACGCACCTCGATTTTCTGCCGGAGCGGCACACCGACTTCATCTTTGCGGTGTTCGGGGAGGAGTTCGGGTTGATCGGAAGCGCGCTGCTGCTGGTTCTCTACCTGCTGCTGATCGGCCGCGCATTCGTGATCACCATGAACGCCTCGACGCTCTTTGCGCGGCTCACCGCAGGCGCGATCACGCTGATGTTCTTCAGCTACGCATTCGTCAACATGGCGATGGTCAGCGGGCTGCTTCCGATCGTCGGCGTTCCGCTGCCGCTGATTTCCTTCGGCGGGACCGCGTTGGTGAGCCTTTTCATCGGGCTCGGCATATTGATGAGCGTGCAGGCGAATCGAAAGCTCGTCAAAACATAGAACAGCGTACCGGTCGCCGGACACGCCGCACTTGCGCGCAACGTATAATCAGCGACCATATGTCGGCGACCCCCCACGGTCAAAATGCCCGGCGGCAGGAAGATCGCAGGGTGCTGTGGCCACTGGTTGCGATCGCCGCAATACTGCTCTCGGCGTGTTCATCCTCCACGCTTCGCGAAACCCCGTCGCTTCCGGCGGCCGGCGAAACCCCCAAGCGCGGCGGCTATTACAAGGACGACGGCCCGGGTGACAACCCGCCGCCCAATATCGAAGCGATTCCCGATGCAACGCCGCGGCTGGAGTCCTTGCATCGCTTCGCCAATCGCCCGTATGCGGTCTTCGGCCGCAACTATGTGCCGGCGACCAGCCTGCGTCCGTACAAGGAGCGCGGCACCGCCTCATGGTACGGACGCAGGTTTCATAACGGCAAGACCGCGACCGGCGAGACCTACGACATGTACGCCATGACCGCGGCGCATCCGACATTGCCGCTGCCCTCCTACGCGCGCGTCACCAACGTCGCCAACGGCAAAAGCGTCATCGTGCGGGTGAACGACCGCGGTCCTTTCCATCCGGGCCGCATTATTGACCTATCATTCGCGGCCGCGTATCGCCTCGGCGTCGCGCAAAAGGGCAGTGGCGAAGTCGACGTCGAGAGCATCCTGCCGGCGACGGCGCCGCCGGTGATTGCCGCCGCGCCGCTGCCGCCGGTCGCCGTGGTCGATGCCGCGCCCGCCGCGGCGGTTCCGATCGGACGGGAGGCAGGCGGGTACGTGGTTCAACTGGGCGCCTTCGCCAATAATGCCAACGCTCAAAACTTCGTCGCCCATCTCGCGAACCAAACAGCCGGCCTGACCGTCGAAGCCAAGGTGCGGCAGATTGACGGCCTCTTTCGTGTCTTCGTAGGACCCTATCCGACGCGGGACGACGCGCGCCGCGCGCTCGACATCCTGCGCGATACCGCGGGCCTCGAGGGAACCGTGAAGACCCCATGATCTGCTCCACGATCAGCCGCTGACCCGATTTCGTCATCGCGTTCGTTATAATTGTGCGTGCCGTGCGCGCCACGTCGTTGAGATGACGGCGCTTCGATTGGTCGTTCTCTGGAACTCCATGACCCGCTCTATTTCCCGTGCTCCCTGGATTCTTGCATTGCTGTGCTTGCTGAGCGCAGGCGTCGCCCGCGCCCAGCTCACCATAGAAATCGTCGGCGGGGGCGCGACCACCATCCCGATCGCCATCGTGCCCTTCGCCAGCGACGCGTATCCCCTAAGCACGACCGCCGTCGTCAGCGCCGATCTCGCGCGAAGCGGCCTGTTCAAGCTTGTCGACGCGGGCGGTGTGGTTCCGCGACCGTCGCGGGCGGAGCAGGTGCGATACAGCGATTGGACCTCGCGCGGCGCGGACGCGGTC
>DASZZK010000392.1:0-3172 GCA_035544975.1 Casimicrobiaceae bacterium
TTGAACGGCTCGTGCATGACCGGCGCGGCATCGTGCATGCCCAGCGCCGCGTCGTTGGCGACAATGTCGGCGTCGGTCGTTGCCGGCACGATGCGATCGACCATGGTCGAAGGGAAGCTCGCGTGTCCTTCGATCCAGCGCGCGAGCGCCGGGTCGCTCACTTCGGCTAACGCCAGGACCAGGCCGCGAACCAGCGTGCCGTTATGAGGCAGGTTGTCGCAGCACAAGATCGTGAGTGCGCTGCCGTGCGAGTGTCGACGTGCATCGAGCGCCGAAACTATCAGCCCGACCGCGCTTTGCGGTCGCTCCGGATGCGCCATATCGTGCACGATGTCCGGATGCCGGAGATTGAGCTTGCCGGTCGCCGGGTCGTGACAGTAGCCCTTCTCCGTAATAGTCAGCGACACGATCCTGGTCTCGGCGGCGGCCAGTCGTTTCTCGACCTGCTCGCGTTGATCGCCCAGAAACAAAACCTCGCGCACGCTGCCGATGATGCGGCGGCGAATCCCCGCCGGGCTTTTTTCCACCGCGGTATAGATGCCGTCCTGTGGCGCGAGCCTGTCTCGAATGTCCGCCGATCGCAGACTCACGCCGCAGATGCCCCAGTTGCCTTGATCGAGTGCAAGTGCGTCGTCGCTGAACACCGCTGTCTGTGCCCGGTGGAACGCCCCGATACCGAGATGAACGATACCGATGCCGATGCCGCGCGGGTCGTACCCCGGCCTGGCAATCGCCGCCGGCACCGACGCCAGCGTGCCGAGCGAAAGCCCGCTCACGCCTTAGACCTTCCCTGGTTTCATGCCGGTTGAGGATGCTCTTTGACGCGGGAGACGAGCTGCGTCGGATTGACGAAGCGGAGCGCGATCAGGAGCCAAGCCAGCGTCACGAGCATGTACACCATGGCCATCGCATCCACCGATTGCGGCGCACGCACGCCGGCCGCGAACACCGCGTAATACAGTGCGACGACCAGCGTCTGCGAATCGGGACCGGCAGTCAGGAAGGTAAGCTCGAACAGCGCGATCGTCCGCACCAGCACCAGGAGCGACGCCGCGAGAATGCCGGGCCCGAGCAGCGGCACCAGGATGTGCCAGAACATGCGGCCGGTGCCGGCGCCGAACACGCGCGCCGCCGACTCGAGATTGGGATCGATCTGCTCGATAAACGGCGTCATGACCAGAATGACGAACGGCGCCGCCGGAATCAGATTGGCGAGGATGACGCCGTAAATCGTGCCCGCGAGCTGGAGCTTGTACAGCACGGTTGCCAGTGGAATCCCGTAGGTGATCGGCGGCACCATCAATGGCAACAGGAACAGCAGCATCAGCATCCGCTTGCCGGGAAAATCGCGCCGTGCAAGCGTGTACGCCGCCGGCACACCGATCAGCAGGGCAAGCGCGACCACCGCGAACACGACCTCCACCGTCACCCAGAGCACGGAGTCGAGCTGAAACTCCTTCCACGCCGCGATGTACCAGGACGTGGTCCACCCTTCCGGCAGCCATGTTCCGAGCCAGCGTTTGGCGAACGAGCTGGTGGCGACCGCGGCGATCATGAACGCGATGTTGACCACGAACAGCGTCATCAGACCGAGCAGCAGCCCGCGCCAGGCGCGGTCGAACCATGCGGAGGCCACGTGTCGGTTCATACGGAGGCTAGCCTTTGCCGCCGGAAACCGGGCCGCGATAGAACAGGTTGCGCAGTCCGAGCACCGCGGCGACGATGATCAGTTGCACGAAGCCCATGATCATGGCGATTGCCGAGGCCAGCGAATAATCGTATTGCTCGAATGCCGCCTCGTACGCCGCGATCGATATGACCCGCGTCGGACCCGCGGGAGAACCCAGCAGCACCGCGGACGGGAACACCGAAAACGCCTGAACGAAGGCGAGGCAAAAACACATTGCGAGCCCAGGGGCCAGCAGCGGCAGATAAATGTGCCGGAATTGCGATTTAGGATCGGCCCCCAGCGTGGAGGCCGCGCGCGCGAGTACCGGGTCTATCCCCGTTATGTACGAAAGGATCAGCAGGAAGGCAAAAGGAAATCCCGAGATCACCAGCGAAATAAGAACACCCCAGTAATTGTGGGTCAGGCGTATCGATCCTTCGTACAGGTGAAAAAATTGCAGGAATTGCGCGAGCCATCCCTTGGGCCCGAAGTAGGTCAGCATGCCTTCGGCAATGAGCACCGTCCCGAGCGTGATCGGGACCACGAGGATGGTCGTTATCCAACGCTGATAGCGCGACTTGACGCGCATCTTGTAGGCGATGGGCATGGCGAATCCGACGTTGATCAGCGTCGCCGGCAGCGCCAGCTTGAGCGTCGTCCAGATCGTCCGCCACAGGTTGTCGGTCGTGAAGAAATGCGAATAGTTGGCAAGCCAGCCGCCTTCCTTAGGATTGAACGAATCTACCAGCCCGTTGAGGAACGGGTAGACGAAGACAAGCAGCATGAATGCCGCGGCAGGCACCACCAGGAGCAGCGCCGGGTCGAACTTCGCGCGAGACATCGTTTCGGTCGGTGCGGGCGCTGCGGTCGCGGCTGTCATTGCTGGACAGTTGATTCGACGGGATAGACGAGCGCCCGCTCGACCGGGACATGAACCCGAACCGCGTCGCCCAGCATGGTGGTAACCGGTCCGCGGACATGCAACAGCGTGCCGGACGCCGTCACGACGTCGAGCAACGAATCGCGGCCGCTGTACTCGACGTTCTCCACCTTCGCCGAAATGGTGTTGAGGCCGCCGGGTCCTTCGCCGACGTAGATCTCTTCCGGGCGGATGGCGACTGCCGCCCGCGAGCCATTGAGCGGCTGCTTGCGCACGCCGACGAGACCCATGTCGGAGCTTTCGAGAAAGACGCGCTCGCCTTCCTCGCGCTCGACGGCAAGCTCGAGCACATTGCGATAGCCCATGAACCGCGCGACGTGCAGATTCGCCGGCTGCGAGTAGACTTCCGGTGGAGCGCCGATCTGCTGCACGACTCCGTCCTTCATCACTACGATGCGATCGGCCAGCGACAAGGCCTCGTCCTGGTCGTGCGTCACGTAGATCGTCGCCCGGCCGAGCTGACGGTGGATGCGGCGTATTTCGGCGCGGGTCTCGATGCGCAGCTTCGCATCGAGGTTCGACAGAGGCTCGTCCATCATGATCAGCGGCGGCTCGATCACGAT
>DASZZK010000393.1:0-1607 GCA_035544975.1 Casimicrobiaceae bacterium
AACAAGGCGTTCGAAAAGCTCGGGTTCAAGGATGCGATCCGCGTGGAAGTGCAGCCCGACGATGCACCGTTCAGCACCGCCGATGCACGCCATGCTTCAATTCGCTGGGTTGTGCGCGACGAACCCGGAGCTCTGGCGATCGGCCCCAGCCGCGCCGATCCACGCACCGGGGAAATCCTCGATGCGGATATCGAAATCGAGGACGCATGGACGCGCGTGCCGCGGCGTCAGGCCTCCGAGCAGTTCGCGCCGCGGGTTGCGCAAGAGGCGCGCTCGCAGCGCGACTTGACGCTCTGCGAGTACGGCGACGTGGCCATGGACGAGCTCGCGTTCGCGCTCGATCTGCTCGTCGCCCGCGGAGAAATCGCACCTGACAGCCCTGAGGCCGAGAAATACGTCCTGGCCACGCTCAAGGATGTGGTGACTCACGAGGTCGGGCACACGCTCGGGCTGCAGCATAACTTTCGCGCATCGACTATCTACACCCAGAAGCAGCTTTCGGACGCGTCGTTCACTGAGAGCAACGGCATCGCCGGGTCGGTCATGGACTACAACGCCATCAATCTGGCCCTGCAGGACGAGCCGCAGGGCGATTATGTAATGCACTCGATCGGGCCCTACGACTACTGGGCGATCGAATACGCGTACAAGCCGATCGCGCCCGCGCAGGAGAAAGAAGAGCTAGCGAAAATTGCCGCTCGAAGCGGAGAGCCACAACTGGCCTTTGGCAACGACATCGACGCCGGCTTCGGCGGATCGGCCGAAGGCATGGATCCGCAGGTCAACCGTCGCGACTTGGGGAGCGATCCGCTCGACTACGCGACGCGCCGGCTGAAGCTCTCGCGCGAGTTGTGGGCCCGTTTGCAGGAGCGCCAGCTGAAACCGGGCGAGAGCTACGAGATGCTGCGGCGCAACTTTCTTGCCGGCCTCACCCAATTGAGCAACGCGGGCGTCGTCGGAGCGAAATTTGTCGGCGGCGTTGTTTATGTGCGCGACCACGCGGGCAGCGGCCGCGACCCGTTTACGCCGGTGCCCGCGGCGAAGCAGCGGGCGGCGCTCAAGCTCATCGCCGACGGGCTTTTGTCGGTCGACAGCTTCCGCCTGCGCCCCGAGTTCGTGCGCCGCCTGACCGTGGATCAGTTCGACCGTTTCCGTGACGACGCCGGATCGAGCGCGATCACGCCCGATATCGTCCTGACCACGCGCATGCTGGGCGTGCAGCGTGCGATGCTCGATCAGCTGATGAGCGACGGCGTGGCGACGCGGATCGCGGAAGGCGAATTCCGGCAGACGAAGGACAACCAGAGCTTCCGCCTTTCCGAGCTGTACGACGCGCTCCAGGACGCCATCTGGAGCGAATTGAAAACCGGCCGCGACATCGGCTCGTTCCGTCGCAATCTTCAACGCGAATATCTGCGCCGTATCGCCAGCACGCTGCTGCGGCCGTCGCAAACCGTTCAGGCAGACGCCCGCGCGCTGCAACGCGAAAACGCCAAACAATTGCTCGCTCTGATCAAGGTCGCCAAGCCCGGGAGCACGTACTCCAAGGAGGCGCGCGCGCATCTGGCAGAGTGCGAAAACACGCTGGAAGAGGCATTGAAGGCCCC
>DASZZK010000394.1:0-4519 GCA_035544975.1 Casimicrobiaceae bacterium
ACAGTCGTTAGATGGAAGGCTCTGCACCCACCTGGGAGAAAACCTTTTTCACGCCACACGCGAGGGCAGCCTTCAATTTCTGCGCCACCGTTTCACGGCTTTTCTTCGCGCCCTCGCAATGCGCGCGTTCTTGGTGACATCATTTCCACGCCTAAGTAAGACGTTTATGACCTGTCGTGTACGCTAGCCTAGGAAGCACCCGCGCACCGGCGCTTCGCTGCCTATTCTAGAAGCGGGAGCGTCGTCGTGCGAAGGTCAGGCTCCGTTGATGTTACTTCCACCGTCGGATCCAACTGCTCGGCTACCGCTTTGCCGCCGAGGCCGCCCGCGATCGCGCCAACGGCCGCACCGACCACGGTGCCTACCGGTCCGGCGGCGACCGTGCCGACTGCTGCACCGGCAGCGATACCGCCGGCGATACCGCCTGCCGCTGCTCCAAGGCCGACTCCAACAGGATGCGCACCCGGGGCGCCCGTAATCGGGTCGCGATTCGTCCCAGCCTCTTTCGTGTTTTCATTGTCCATACAGTTCTCCAGTGTTGGTGCACGCTTCGGTAGACAGCTCGCGTTTGGCGCACGGCCACCATGACGTGTGATTGCACATTGGACGTTCTGCAAGCCGGCGTCTGTGCGGTAGACCGCCTACCAAGCGCGAGGGTCTAGCGCTCATCTCTTGGGATTCGCGGCAATCGCCCTCGCGTGATGTCAGCGAATACGCACATTTCCGGCACAATGTCGCATTCAGTCGTCTCGTCGGCCCATCGGTCACGCTGACTTCCAGATCCGCTCGTGAAAACGATTTCCGATTCGGCCATCGCCATGCCCCCATCCCTGTCCGTCTTGGCTCGAGCGCGCTGGGCCACGCGGCTTCAGTTCATGGCGCTTGGCGTGCTCGGCGGCACTTGGGGCACGCACATCCCATCGGTGAAAGCGCGCTATGCGCTAAGCGATGCGACGCTCTCGATAGTGTTGCTGGCGGCGGCGGTTGGTACAGTGGTGTCGCTCTTCATCGCCGGGCGAATCGTCGGACGGCTTGGCGCGCGCAAAGCCTCGGCGCTCGCGGCGCTGGTGATGAGCCTGTTGCTCGGCGTCGTGCTGGAGTACCCAAGCGTGGCGGCGCTGCTGCCGGCGATGCTGATCTTCGGTGCCTCGACGAGCCTGTTCGACGTTTCCATCAATACTGAGGGCTCGGAGCTTGAGAGCCTCAGCGGCCGCGCGATCATGAGCAACCTGCACGGCATGTTCAGTGTTGGCGGCATGACAGGGGCGGCACTTGCCTCCTACATGCTTGACATTGGCGTGTCGCCGCGGCTGCAGCTCTTCGGCGTTTGCAGCGGCATCGCGATCGCAGCCCTCATTGCGTCGCGGGGCATGCTCGAGACGCACGCCGCCAGCGGCGAGGGAGGCGAGAAGGCGCACTTTGCTTGGCCCAAAGGACTGCTATTGATCATCGGTCTCTTGATCTTCGCCGGCATGACGGCCGAAGGCGTAATGTATGACTGGAGCGTGCTCTACCTGAAGCAGGATGTCGGTATGCCGCAGGCGCAGGCCGCGCTCGGATATGCCGCCTTCTCCGCGGCGATGGCATTGTCGCGCTTCGGCGGAGACCTTCTTCGCTCGCGCTACTCGGAGCAGGCGCTGCTGCGCTTCGGCGCGAGCGTCGCCACCGTCGCGATGACTGTCGTGTTGATCTCGGCGAGTTCGTGGGTCGCGTTGATTGGCTTTGCGCTGGTCGGCGCCGGGCTCGCGCCGGTCGCGCCAATTCTCTTCAATGCGGCGACGCGCGTGCGAGGTGTGAGCCGAGCGGCGGCTATCGCGTCCGTCACGTCGATCGGCTACAGTGGCTTCATGATCGCCCCGCCACTGATCGGCAGCATTGCAACGGCGTCCTCGTTGACAATGGCGCTCGGCGTTGTGGTGCTGGCCTCCGGGCTTCTGGCTTACGGCGCCCGCTTCGTGCCGCAGAAGGCAGCCTGAGCGACGATGCCCAGCCCCTTGCAAATCCGGCAGGGCACGGTAAGGTGTCGGCGCAGCTGACATTTGCACCTGGAATCGGGGAGAGTGGATGGCGCTCGAACAGAACGCGGGGACGGCGATCGACCATAGCACGCCGGTCGCGCGCGGAGTTCTGCCACCGCTGTCCGACCACGCCTGTTTTATCTTCGTTCCGATTCGCATCTCGCCGCGTGCGAAGCTGGCCGAAGCCGAGCTGACGCTGCAAGACCGGCTGACTGCTGCGTCTCGCGTCCGCAGCGAGCACGCCGACGACAAACCGCCCGATGCCCTGCCGTGGCTGGCGGCGAGCGAGCGCGAAACGCTGCTCGCGGAAGGGCGGCAAACGCGCATCTGGGAGCCGGCGCCGATGAACGTCGGCCCCGACCTTTATCCGCACGTCCGCCGCATGCTGGGCGATGCCGCCACGGCAAATGACACGAATGCGCTCTGCTTCCGGCTGGCCGACCTGCCTCGCCGATTGCTGCAGGGAAGATCGCTCAGCCGTCGCAGTGAAAGCGAGCAGGGCCCGAACGATAAGCAGGCGCGGCGCAAGCTCGTCCTTTTGCTGAGCGCCTCCGCGCGTTCCCGCATCGGCGCGCGGCTGGGAGGCGGATCGCCCGACGCACTCGAGCTGCATATCGAAGATATGCAACTCGTCGTCTATCGCACCGGCTTTGGCATCGTGGTCGCGCAAGTATCGCTGCGGACGCTCGATGGATCGCCGCTGCCGCCTTATTGCCTGGTCGAAAGCGTCGCGAGCCTGGCGCGCTTCAACAAGCTGGCGTGGCGCCATGCCGCCGGCGATTCTCCGGCATCGACCGCGCCAACGTCAGGCGAGACGCCGTTCACTTTCAGCGAGATCGTCAGCTCTCTTCACGCCGGTGAAGATATCGGCGATAGCGGACGCCGGCTCTTCACCACGACCTACGCGCAATTCTCGCATGCGCCCGGCGATGCGGCCCGCCGCCACTTTGCGTTGCAGCTCGCGCGTCACTATTCGGACGATTACCGGATCGCCGATTCGATCGAGGGCACGCGCACGGTCGCCGATTTCGAAAACGTCTTGCACGTGATAAGCATGGAAGGCTGCGCGACGATAGTCGATCTGACTCCGCCGCCGGGTCTGACCGTACCGGAGTTCGTCGTCAACTTCAAATCGGTGACCTTCGAACGTACCTATCTGGCTATCATGGTCCTCGCGTATCACGAATTCATCGCGTTGCTGCATTTTTCCAACGGCACCAAGTTCTGGTTCGGCGACGGAGACGATCGGCTTCAGACGTGGGCCGGACAACGCACGACGCCGCAGCGGGGCGCCAAGCCTTCGAAATCGCCGGCGGTCGATCGCGAAGCGGCGTTCGGCACGCTTGCGCGCCTTCGGGACGACATCCTGCGCTTTCGTCTGTGCTACCGCTTCTCCCACGTCAGCTACTCGACCGCGCACAATGCTGTCTACGAGGCGCTGCGCGACGTCTGGGGGTGCGCACGCATGCTAACCGAGCTCGGCCAGGATACTGCGGAGATCACCGCGGTGCTGGACGAGGGCATCCGCGAAGAAAATGCACGCCGGGTCAGATTCCTCGGTGTCATCGGCGCCGCTGGGCTGGCTTACGTCAGCGCCGTAGCGTTGATAGCGCACACGCCGACGCTGATCCCCTGGGATCGTATCGCGACAGGAATGCCGCGGGAGAGTCTTCCAGCGTGGTTGCGCCTCGACGGGGCCGGATTGAAAAATGCAGGCGCAATCGCCTTCGCGCTGGCGGTCTCGGCGTTGGCCGGCTTGGTTGCCTGGGTCAAGACGCGGCGTCCCGAATTTCGTCAGAAGGGATCCGAGCTGCTGGACCGCGCCGTCGAAGAGGTCGTCCTGGATTCGCTGGAGCGTAAGTAGGCAGCAGGCGGCACGGGGCCGCGTATCGAAATTCGTGACATAGGGGATGGGATGATGAGCCAAGACCTGCGGCCGCTGGTGCCGCGCAACGCGACCAACGGCATCTCGCTTGCTGAAGCGCATCGCGACGAAATCTACTCCTGGTTCGAAGAGTGGAGTCGACAGGAAGGCGTCGAGATCCTGCTGGTGAAATCGCCACCGTTCAGTCCCAACGTCTGGGTGGCCGCGGAGACCTGGCTGCCGATCGGCGCGCCGGGAATGACCAAGCGGTCGCGCATCGAGATCGAGCTTATCCCGCGCGATTCCTGCCGCTGGCCAATCGAGCTGGAGATCGTGCTGAAGGAATCGTCGCGCACGCGCGCATTCCTCGGTGTGATCGAATTTTCCCGGGAGAATGCCGCGGCGCTGCTGCGCTATCTCCTGGGCAAGTCGGCGCAGGCCGAATTCGGGTTCAAATATTGCCGCGTCCGGGTCGAGGCGCGAAACAAGGCAGAGACGACGATCGTCGGCTACCGGCCCGCTGCAGTGTCGCGCATGCAGCAGGCGCTGACGGGGCTGCAATTCTGGCGGCCACGCAATCGCCCCGTCGCGTTGAAGCCCGATGTCGTCGGCCGGCTACCGACGCTGCTGCTGCTTT
>DASZZK010000395.1:0-2554 GCA_035544975.1 Casimicrobiaceae bacterium
GGCTCGCGACCTTGCGCGCGCCGTGGTGCGGATTGACGCTGCCCGATTTGTTCGCGGTCGCTCAAACGTGCGGCAAGCGAGCCTTGAGCGAGGCTTTGTCCGGAGAGCTGGCAGCCAACGTTCTGAGTCTCCTGTCCGCGGACGGTAAGGAACGATTCACCCGGTTCGCGGAAATCGTCGCGCCACTGCGGGAGGAACGCGGACGCCGTCCGCTCGCCACTGCGCTGCGCGGCGCATGGCTCGCGCTGGGCGGGCCGGCATGCGTCATCGATCCGATCGATCTCGAGGCTGCCGATCGATTTTTTTCATTGCTCGGCGAACACGAGGTCGGAGCAGACGTTCCCGATTGGGCGATGTTCATCGAAGCGCTGAATGCATTGCGCGCGGAAGCGGAAGCCGACCCGTCGACGCGAGTGCGGATCATGACGCTGCACCGGGCCAAGGGACTCGAATTCGATGTCGTCATCATGCCCGGCCTTGCTCGCCACCCGCGGCCCGATGATCGTCAGCTTCTGCTCTGGCGCCGGCGGAGCAATGCTTTGCTGCTCGCGCCGATGAAATCCCGCTACATCGCCCAAGGCCAGGACGACGCCGTGTACTCCTATTTGCGAGGTCTCGCCGTCGCCGAGGAAGAAGCGGAATTGGGCCGGCTGTTGTACGTCGGTTGCACGCGGGCGAAGGAGCGGCTGCATCTGACGTCGTCGCTCGAGTTGACAGAGGAAGAAGGACAACCCAGACGGTGGAAGGAACCGTCGACGCGAACGGCTCTGGCGGCGCTGTGGCCGGCCATTTCCCCTTCGGCATCCGAACCCGGCGCCGACATCGGCAAGAGTGTCCGTCGCGAAGAAACCGGCGTCCCGCTGCGGCGCCTGCCGACGGACTGGCAGCTGCCGCCGCCCCCGGTACCGATTTCGGATCCGAGCCGTCCCGATTCGGTGTCGGACCGGGATTCCGTGGAGTTCGATTGGGCACGAGAAACCGCCCGCCGCATCGGAACCGTCGCTCATCGCCTCCTTTGGCAACTGGCCGAGGAAGGCATCGAGCACTGGAACGCGCAACGAATTGCGAGCGAGCGCAAGCGAGTCTCGCGCGAGCTTGCGGCGCTCGGGTTGACCGGCAGCGAAGTCGGCGCAGCCGTGGAGCAAGTCCTGTCGGCGATCGCGGCAACCATCTCCGACTCACGCGGACGCTGGTTGTTCGATCGTGGCCACGCCGAGGCGTGCAGCGAATATGCATTGACAGGACTGCGTGACGACAAACTTGTTCACCTGGTGCTCGACCGGACCTTTGTCGACCCTGAAGGCGTTCGCTGGATTGTCGATTTCAAGTTATCGCGCCACGAAGGCGCCGACGCGGAAGCATTCTTGAACCGTGAGCAGGAGCGTTATCGCACGCAGCTGGAAATCTATGCTCAAGTGATGCGCGAGATCGATCCGCGGCCGATTCGAGTGGGACTCTACTTTCCGCTGGTACCGGGTTGGCGCGAATGGAGTCCGGCCTTGTAACTAAGCAACACGCGCGCGGCAGGCCCCTAAGCGCTGGACCGCGACCCCTGCTGCAGGGTAAAATTGAGGTTTATCAAAGCCTTCCGGTCTTTTCTCGGAGTCTCTCCCCGGCAATTGCAGCGTGCAGGTCATTCGCGGATTTTCCCAGCCCAGCCACGATCGCATCGCGCTTACCATCGGCAACTTCGACGGCGTGCATCGCGGCCATCAGGCCATGCTCTCACGCTTGAGCGAGGCTGCGGAGGATCTCGCGCTTCCGCCGGCAGTGCTGACCTTCGAGCCTCATCCGCGCGAGTTTTTTGCGCGCGAGTCGGCGCCGCCGCGACTGTCGACCTTGCGCGACAAGCTCGAGCGTTTTGCGTTTTTGGGTATGGCGCGCGTTCACGTCGCCAGGTTCGACGCAAGCCTCGCCAAGCTCTCCGCCGAGGAATTCATCGACCAGATTTTGGTGAGCACGCTGAAGGTGGGCTGGATCCTGGTCGGAGACGACTTTCGCTTCGGCCACGATCGCGTCGGCGACCTGGCGCTGCTGCGAGGGAAGGCCGCGACTTTCAGTGTCGAAGCCATGCCCACGGTTGCGATCGACGGCGAGCGTGCGTCGAGCACGGCCGTGCGGTCCGCGCTCGCGCTCGGAAACGTCGAACACGCGGCGAAGCTGCTGGGCAGGCCCTACACCATCTCCGGCCACGTCGCGCACGGCGACAAGCTCGGCAGCAATCTGGGTTTTCCCACCGCCAACGTGGTGCTGCGCCATAGGCCGGCGCTGTCAGGTATTTTCGCGGTCCGGGTCCACGGCCTCGGCGACGAAGCACGTGCGGGCGTCGCCAGTCTGGGTGTCCGTCCGACCGTCAAACAAGGCGCCAGGCCGCTGCTCGAGATATTCGTGTTCGATTTCGACGAAGCGATCTACGGCCGCAGGATTGCGGTCGAATTCTCGCATAAGCTCCGCGACGAGGAGCGTTACGCCGACCTCGATCAACTGACCCGGCAGATTCGGGTCGACGTCGCACAAGCCCGCGACTATTTTGCGACAGCGAAGTAAACGAAAA
>DASZZK010000396.1:0-9447 GCA_035544975.1 Casimicrobiaceae bacterium
CGTCGTCTGCGACCAGCCTCCCAAGAAGCTCGGAAATGCGCACAATCAGTCTCGGATCGGCTTCGATGAGGCCGCGCCTCGTCGCACCCGCAAGCCCGCGCAGCACCATCGCGAGATCGAAAAAAAATAGCGCCGAGTTGCGCCAGTCCCGCACCGCCGGCCCGAGGTAAATGCGGGTCTCGGGCGTCTCCGCGCCGAACGCCCACAACCGAAGCCAGCGTTGCGCGGCGGCAGCGCGTCGACGCGTGTCGTCGTTTGCGCCGCGACAAGCTGCATGCCACGCCAGCCACTGCAAATAGTAGCCGGTGATCTCCGGGTAGACGTACGAGGCGTGGCCCTCGCGGTCGAGCCAACCGGCAGCGGCCCCGGCATGCGTGCCGGCGGTGACTTGGACGTGGTCTCCGAGAAGCCAGGAGGTCAGCGCGGCACGCGAATGCTCGACACCACCTCGCATTCGCGATGGCGTCGCATAACGTTGCAGCGCCGCTTTCGCGGGTCGCGTATTCATACGTAGGCCCGATCCAACAATGTCTGCTCGACAACGTGCACGATCTTGTCGGCGGCGTTGCCTTCACCGAACGGCGCATGCGCATCGATTGGCACCGGCCGCATCCTCGGCGCCGCAAGCTTTTCGAGGGCCGCCTCGAGGATTGCCGCACGATCGGCGCGAACGAGTTGCACCCACCCGGTCTCGACGCCCTCGGGCCGCTCGGTGTTGGAGCGAGGAACGAGTAGGTGCGTACCAAGATGCGGCGCTTCCTCCTGGATTCCGCCGGAATCGCTGATGATCAGTGCCGCCTCAGCGGCATTGAAAACGAAGTCGCGATAGCTCATGGGAGCTACCAGATCGAAGGCCGGATGCGATTCGAGGCGCCGTCGTATCGCCGCCGAAACGCGCGGGTTGGGGTGGATTGGGAAAAGCACGCGCAGGTCCGGTCGCGCCGTGACGATCGCGATTAATGCGTCGCAGACGATGCCTGCGTTGCGGTTATGGTTCTCGCGTCGATGCAGGGTGACCAGCACAATATCGCGAGCGCGTCGCGTGATCCGGTCCGGGAGTGGCATTTCGGCCAGCAGCGTTCGCAGGCTGTCGATACCGGTGTTGCCGACCTGATGAACGGATCGCCTGTCGACTCCCTCGGCAAGCAAGTTGCGCGTCGCCGACGCGCTGGGTGTGAAATGGATGCTCGCGTAGCGGGCGATGCGCCGGCGAAACCATTCCTCGGGAAATGGATCGGAAATAGTATCGGTGCGCAGGCCCGCCTCGACGTGGGCAAGCACGTTGGAGGTGTTGCGCGCGGCCCGCGCGCCGCTGTATGCGGTCAGCGTGTCGCCTTGCACGATTACCATCGCTGGCCTGATTCGCTCCAGAACCGCGCGCAGCTCGACTCGCAAGTGGTCGTGTGAGGCTCCTAGCCAAGGCAACTGCGGCAGCTCGGCAAGCTCGACGTCACAACGAATGTCGAATTCAGCGAAGGTGCGCCTCACTGCGAGACAGTGCTGGCCGCTGTTGACCAAAACCATTCGTAACCGCTGGTGGCCAGCAAGCCGACGTATGACCGGCGCCAGCTTGATGCACTCGGGCCGAGTGCCGGCAATGATGACCACGACTGGTTGTGAGCTTCCCCCTTGCCCGTCGAAATTTGCTGCGACACCCGATGACCGCACACGCGGGTGACGCATCGTGTCGGCGCCGCGTGCGAGCAAAGGCGACCACTGTCGTGCTCTTGGGAGCATTGAATCTCGTGAGCTTGAAGGATGCGATCGGTGCCCGCGCCCGATTCTGAAGAAGGGCTGCCGGAGACATCGAGCCTCACCGTGGACGACGAATGTAACAATTCCTTTCAGAAATGGCCAGATATGAGCTCAGTAACAGGGTTTCTCCAAGCCCGTTAAGGAGCAGGGACCGGGTACTGTTTGGTACAAGAGCGACCTACGCGGCCTTTGGCGGCGCGACCGGGTCGGCGCCGGCCCGCGATGCCCGGCGCAGAACAGCCGGCCTGCTAGATCATGCCGCCGATGATATTGATGCTCATGGCCAGGATGGCGATGTTGAATACAAACGAAAGCACGCCGTGTATCAGGGTCAGGCGGCGCATGTGGCGGGCGACGACGGCGACGTCCGAAACCTGCGAAGTCATCCCCACCACGAACGAGTAATAGGCGAAATCGAGGTAATCGGGCTCTTTTTCGCCCGGAAACCTCAAACCGCGAATATGGTCCTTCGACGGATGCTCACGCCAGTAATACCAGCGGGCATAGTGAAACGCGAATAGCGTCTGGATCAGCAGCCAGGATAGCAGCAGGGCCAAAATCGACAGCGAGAGACGTCCCGCGCGCTCCGGGAAGGGCAATAGTCTTGCATCGCCGACCATGAATCCGATGGCGACGACGCTGGCGGTCGATGCGACGACGACCAGCAGGAAAATGATGTAGCCAGTCTGATCGTAGAGTTGCGCGCGCACCCGCGTCATACCCGTATCCGCTCGCGTGACCGCGAGCCACGCCAAAACGAGATAGGTCAGCGTGCCTGCGTTCCAGCCGATGAGCAGCCGCGTATGCAGCGTCAGCCACGGCTGTGTGACCGCGAACGAAACCGCGCCGATGAGCAGCGTCAATGACAGCCTGTGTGGCGCAGTCAGGCCCACGACCCATGGAAGTTTCGGTTTGGGCGGTACGGACGAAGCAGATGGCGACATGACTAAAGTAGAGAGTGGCGCCGGAACAGCTTAGCCCATTTCCAGAAAACCGGTGGCGTTAGTGCGCCGGCGACAGGTCGCGCGGGTAAGTGTGCACCCGAAGCCGTGGAAGCCGCTTGCAAAGAATGCGGTAGATGTCGAGGTCGAAGGCGGCGCGCGGCGGAGCATCGAGCAAGGCATGCAGCGAGCTCGCATCGTCCACGGACCCGAGCCAGCACCAGTCCCGGAACAGGTGCACATCGGTGCGCTCGCCGGTAAGGCTGGTTTCCTGCACCGAGATAATCCCGTCGTACGGCCATCGCCGCAGCGCGTAGGGCGCGAGCGCCTGGCGAAACCGTTCGTGATGAACTTCGAGCGTCTCCGCGCCGACGCAGGCTCCCGCACACTTTTTGATCTGACGCGCGAAGCAGGGCCCCGTGCGGCGCTCGAGACCGAGCAGGCGCCAGCACAATGCGGCCTCCGCGGCCAGATCGCGCAAGGTCTCACGCGCGGCGCGACGAGAGCTGAAAGGGCCGTACAGTCCATGCAGGTCCTGCGGTTCGATGACGTCGGCGCGCAAGTAATCCGGCGGCGACGGCTCGGCCATGACTCCCAGCGCGATCAGATCGGTGCGCCGCCGCAAGCGTTGGTTGTAGGCGGGGAACAGCAACTTGACGAGCTGTGACTCGCGCAACAAGGCGCCCAGCTCGCCCGCGGTTTCCTCGAATTCGATGCGAACGAGCTCCGATGAAAGACGCAGATCGTTGGCGCTGCGATAGTCCGACGAAAAGTGCGATGCGACGCGTTCTCGGAGATTGATGCTCTTGCCGACGTAGAGCGGCATCGGATTGAGCCCGTAGAATCGATAGATCCCCGGCGACTCCGGAATTGCGTCCAGCGCACCGGCGGGAAGGTGCGGCGGCAGGCTCGGCGTGCGCAGGATTCTGCCGACAGCCGCGTCGATTTCGTCCGCGGGCCGATCGCGATAGAGCGCCTGTATGAATGCCCACAGAATCCTTGCATCGCCAAGTGCGCGATGGCGGTCATCTGAGGACAGTCCGTGGCGCTCGATCAGAGTGTCGAGGTTGTGCCTCGCGGCGTCGGCGAACAAGCGCCGCGACAGCTTGACCGTGCACAGCACCTTGGCGGTGAACGCCTGGCCCAGCCGTCCGAATTCGTGCTTCAGGAAACCGTAGTCGAAACGCGCGTTGTGGGCAACGAAGACGCAGCCCGCGATCCTGGTCGCAACCTCGCTGGCGATGTCGGCAAACGTCGGTGCGCTCGCCACCATCGAATGGGTGATTCCGGTGAGCGCCTGAATGGCGGGCGGGATGCTGCATTCCGGATTGACCAGGCTGCTCCATTCGGTCGCGCGGCCCCCATCGATCCGGACGATACCGACTTCGGTCACCCGGTCGCCGCTGGCGGTCATACCGGTGGTTTCGAGGTCTACGAAGGCGACAGGGTCGGGAAACATCGATAAGGCGTCAGCCCGCACGGGCGTAGGGATCCGGACTTGACGAAAGAACGATCGTTCGTTATTGTATCCGATATGTCGAACGATCGTTCCTATCTTGCCGCCCTCCAGGATTATTACGCGGCTCACCGCGCGCTGCCGTCGTATTCGTCCATCGGCGCGTTGCTCGGCCTGCGTTCGAAATCCTCGGTCGCGGCGCTGGTTGCGCGGCTCAAGCTTGCGGGCTTCGTGGAATCGACGCCGGACCGGCGGCTGGCGCCGACACGAAATTTCTTCCAGCGTCCGCTGGCCGAAGCGCCGGTGCACGCAGGATTGCCGAACCCGATCGATGACGGTCCCGCCGATGCGCTGACCCTCGACGATTATCTCATCGAGCATCCGTCGCGAACCGTGCTGGTGAGGGTCAAGGGCGACTCCATGATCGACGCCGGCGTGCTCGACGGCGATCTTGTCGTCGTCGAGAAGCGTGCGGGCGCACGGCGCGGCGAAATCGTGGTCGCGATCGTCGATAACCAGTTCACGCTCAAGCGGCTCGACCTCGAGCGGGGGCGCTTTATCCTCCGTCCGGAGAACAAGGCGTATCCGGTCATACGACCGGAAGGCACGCTGGAAATATTCGGCGTCATGGTGGGACTGGTGCGCAAGCTCGCCTGAGCGGGGGCACGAAGTCGATTGCCGGTAGTGCTCCGGGGTCGATAAGATAGCGTCGCGGCAGGCGATTCACGCCGCCCGACGGGATCGCCGACCCATGAGCGCGCCGCAAGCTTCTACCGCTAACAACATATCCTGCCTGGTCTGTGCGAGTGTCTTGGCGCAGAATTCGGAGCGGCCACGCGCATGGCCAGAGAAGAGCGCCGGGCCGATTCGCGATGCGGTGACCGCATTCGCCAGCGCTGCCATCCACGAGGCGAGCGGCTGGCCGGCCGATGTTGCGCGTGTGAAGCCATGACTTACCCGGACCTCAGTGAGGATCGAGCCGCCCGTCGTGCGCGCAGGCGCGCGGTGGCGATACAAGTCGAATTCGCCGAGATAGACGGCACGCTGCCGACGCAGGAAGGCCCCGTGAATTATTCGACCGGTGACGCGCTCTTGACGGATATCGACGGTCAACGCAGGCCCGTCGCCCGCGATGCGTTCGACATCAACTACGCGCCAATGGCACCGACCCGGCCGGGCAAGCCGGGGAGATATCGCAAGCGTGCGCGAGTGGTATGGGCGAAGACCATGACCGACGCGTTCGATGTCACGCTCGATCGCGACCGAGGAACTTTGCGCGTCCCACCCGGCGACTGGCTGGTGCAATACGCGCAGTCAGATTTCAGCGTCGTCAGCGCGGGCGTGTTCGTCCAGACCTACGAGTTGCTCGATTGACGACTCCCGCGGCAGCCATGTCGGACAAACCCAAGCTGGCGCTCATCCTTTCGGGCGGGGGCGCTCGAGCCGCGTATCAAGCCGGCGTGGCCCGGGCAATCGCTGAAATGCTGCCCGACGGCACTACCAGCCCGTTTCGGATCGTTTGCGGAACCTCGGCAGGGGCGATCAATGCCGCCGCGCTCGCGGCAGGCGCGCGCCATTTCCGCACCGCGTCGACGATGCTGTGCGAGACATGGGCGACACTCAGCATCGAGGACATTTATCGTGCGGATGGATGGCACTTTGCCCAAACGGCATGGCGCTTCCTGCGCTCGCTGTTTCCCGGCGCCGACCGCCAGCGGCCGATCGCGCTGCTCGACAATGCGCCGCTGGCGACGCTTCTGGCGCGGACCATTCACTTTCCTTCGATCGAACACAGCATCAGCGCAGGCGCACTCGATGCGCTGACCATCACTGCATCGAGCTACCGCACCGGTATGTCGGTGAGCTTCTGCATGGGCGGACCTGGCCTCGAGTTGTGGGAGCGCTCGCAGCGCATCGGCGTGCGGGCCGCTATAGGGGTCCAGCACTTGCTCGCATCGAGCGCCATTCCATTCGTCTTCGCGCCGACCAAGATCGGCAACGAGTTCTTCGGCGACGGTGCGATGGGCCAGATGGCGCCGACCGCGCCGGCGCTTCATCTTGGCGCGGACCGCATCCTGGTCGTCGGCGCTGCTCGAACCACCACCCACGACCCGGAGACCCCGAACCCGCCGTCGCTGGCGCAGATCGGCAGCCAGGTATTTGCCAGCGTCTTTACCGACGCGCTGGGTACCGACCTGGAAAAGGTCCGGCTGGTGAATATCGCCGTGCATCAGATACCGCCGGAGCGGCTCGCTTCGAGTCCGATGCCGCTGCGCGACATCATGCTTCTGGTGATCACGCCGAGCGTAGCGCTGGAAACGCTGGCCGGCGAGTTCAGGCACCGGCTGCCGCGCAGCCTGCGGTTGGCGCTCGGCGGCATCGGAGGGACGCGCTCCGGCGGAGAAGGCTTGTTGTCCTATCTGCTTTTCGACTCCGGATTTTGCTCGGCGCTGATCGACCTGGGCTATCGCGACGCGCAGGCGAAACGCGACGAGTTGGCAACTTTTCTATCTATGCGAAGTGCTGAGTCAAACGCGAATCTCTGACCCGTACACTAGGCCCGCTCGACCTCGACCAGCACGTCGTAAAAGGTCGCCGCGCGGCCCATATCGGTCAAGGCCTGGCCGGTCAGCATGTTGGCGTTGGTGCCGTCCGGAGAGAGCTTGCGCCACCAGATCGACAGCGCGACCACCACACCGGGCCGTGCCTTGTCGGTCACGCGCGCGGCGGCTCTCATCGCGCCGCGATGGTTGAATATCCGCACGAGGTCGCCGTCGTTGATGCCGCGCGACGCGGCGTCGGCAGGATGGATATCGAGCGACGGCACCTTTTCCGCATCGAGAAAAACGGGAAGGTTGGCGAAGCTGGAGTTCAGGGCGTTGCGCGCCGGTGGCGAGAGCATCGCGAGCGGATATTTTCTCGCCAGCGCCGGGTCGCTTGCCGCCGATTCCCGCGGCGGAGTGAAAGTCGGCAGCGGATCGAGCCCCCGATCCGCCAGCGTCTGCGAATAAAACTCGCATTTCCCCGAGGGCGTCGGGAATCCTCCGTGCGCGAACGGCGCGAAAGGGGAGGGCACGTTGAGGCGCTGCCAACCCTTTTCCTTGAGCGTGTCCCAGGAAAGGCCTTGCGCACGAGGATGATCGGCCAGGAACGCGTTGCGCGCCATCTCCTCGTCGCTTTCGCGGAAGCACGGCTCGTCGAAGCCCATGCGCGCGGCGAGCAGGCGGAATACTTCGGTATTGGGCTTGGCCTCGCCTAGCGGCGCAATGGCGGCATTGTTGGCCAGCGCGTAAAGGTGCCCGTAGGACGAGTGGATATCCACGTGCTCGAGCTGCGTCGTTGCCGGAAGCACGATGTCGGCGTAGTCCGCGGTGTCGGTCAGAAAAACGTCGTGCACGACGCAGAAGAGATCCACACGCGCGAAGCCGGCGACGACCTTGGCCGATTCCGGCGCGACCGCGACCGGGTTCGAGTTGTAGACAAATAGCGCGCGTATCGGGGGATCGTCGGCGTCAAGCAATGCGTCGCCGATGGTCGACATGTTGACGGTCCGCGGAGCGTTCCAGATCAAGTCCGGCCTCTCCAGCGCGGCGCCGTTCACCGGATAGGCGCCGCTGGTCGACAGCAAGGCGCCGCCGGCCGGATCGCGCCACGCGCCGACCAGCGCCGGAAGACACGCTGCGGTGCGGATCGCCATGCCTCCGCCGGCGTGGCGCTGCATGCCGTAGTTGAGCCGTATCGCGGCGGGGCGAATGGTGCCGTAATCGCGGGCAAGATCGACGATCTGCTCCGTGGCGAGGCCGGTAATCTGCGCGACCCGTTGCGGCGGATAGTCGCGAACCCGCACCTTTAGCTGCTCGAATCCTAGCGTGTACCGATCGATATAGTCACGGTCGATCAAATTCTCGCCGATCAGGATATGCATCATGCCCAAGGCAAGCGCGGCGTCGGTCCCGGGAAGCAATGCGAGGTGGAGGTGACACTTTTCCGCCGTCTGGCTGCGGTAGGGATCGATCGCGATCAGCTTGGCGCCGCGGCGTTTCGCTTCCTGGACCCGGCTCCACAGATGCAGATTGGATACGATCGGGTTCGAGCCCCAGATCAGTATCAGCCGCGCGTTCTCGAACTCCTCCATATCGATGCCGATGGCGGCGCCAACGGTTGCCACATAGCCTGCCTTGCCGGCGGTCGCGCAGATCGTGCGATCGAGCAGCGATGCGCCCAGCTTGTGAAAAAAGCGCCGATCCATCGAACCGTATTGCAGCAGCCCCATCGTGCCTGCGTAGCTATAGGGGACGATCGCCTGCGGTCCGTCCGCCGACGACGCAATTTCGCCGAAGCGCGTGGCGATGGTATCCAGCGCCGCGTCCCAGCTGATCCGTCGAAAATTGCCTTCGCCCTTTTTTCCGACGCGTTGCAGCGGATGCAGCACGCGAGCGTCGGAATACGTGCGCTCGAGGTAGCGCGCGACCTTGGTGCACAGCACACCGTTGGTCGTCGGATGGTCGGGGTCACCCTCGACCTTGATCGCGCGCCCATTTTCCACCGTGACGTGCAAGGCACAGGTGTCGGGACAGTCGTGCGGGCATGCGCCGCGCACCACGGTGCGGGCGGAGTTGCGGAACACGGGCTGATCGAGTGGCATGGCTGCAACGTTCCTCGCTTATTGTAAACCGCGGGTGCCAGCGCGGCGCGGCAAGCAAAGGATTGCGGTATCGTTGTCGTCGTCGAGGCGATTCGCAACCACATGACACCTACCGTGCCCACCCTATCTCTGCGATCCGGAGCCACGATGCCCGCGCTGGGGCTCGGTACCTGGATGATGGGCGAGCATCGTCGCGACAGGAAGAAGGAGGTCGCCGCCATCGCGCTCGGGCTCGACCTGGGCATGACCCTGATCGATACCGCGGAAATGTACGGCGACGGCGGTGCCGAGGAAGTCGTCGGAGAGGCGATTGCAGGGCGCCGCGAGCAGGTATTCGTGGTCAGCAAGGTTTATCCGCACAACGCGAGCCGGCGGGGAGCTATTGTTGCATGCAAGCGCAGCCTGAAGCGCCTCGGGACGGATCGCCTCGATCTTTATCTTCTGCATTGGCGCGGTGACATCCTGCTCGCGGAAACCGTCGACGCATTCGAATCCTTGCGTCGCGATGGCAGCATCCGCCTGTGGGGAGTTTCCAATTTCGACCGCGCTGACATGGAGGAGCTGTTCGCGCTACCGGGTGGAGCGCATTGTGCCGCCAATCAGGTGATGTATCACCTCGCTTGCCGTGGCGTCGAATGGGACCTGCTTCC